>DAINCG010000121.1:0-11935 GCA_036732525.1 Pseudomonadota bacterium
CAGCGACGTGACGGCGCAATATTCCGCCGTCACGTCGCTGTCCGGCACGTCGGGATCGTGCTTCAGGTACTCGAGGAAGCCGAAGTTCGCGAGGAGCGGCAGGAAGTACTCCGTCATCATGCGGCCCATCGGACCCTCGACGGAGAGCTTCCAGGCCTCCTCGTCGGTCTCCGCGACGAAGACCTCCCGCACCATGCGCCAGTCGTTCCGGTCCGGCGTCCGGCCAGTCCGGCGGGCGCCCTCCTCGACCGCGTCCCAATGGCTGCCGACATAGGCGGGATTTAGGTTCAGGCTCATCGGGATGTAGCCGTTCTCGCCGGCGAGCTTCAGCGTATCCGAACTCTTGGAGAGTCCGGCGACGCCGATCGGCGGGTGCGGTTTCTGCACGGGCTTCAGGTGGGGCCGCAGGAAGCCGAACATCTCCGCCGGCTTGGTGACGTGCCAGTATTTGCCCTTGTGGTCGAACTCGGCCTCGTCGCCCCACATGCGCAGAATGATCTCCAGCGCCTCGCGGGTCATGTCGCGGTTCTGGCCGGACATGCCGTCGACGTTGAACATCGCCCAGTCGGACGGCAGGCCGCTCGCCGCCACCCCGAAGTTCAGCCGTCCCTGGCTGAGGTGGTCCATCATCGCGATGCGGTTCGCAAGCTCCGCCGGATGGTGATACGGCAGAAGGAAGCCGCCGGGACCGAGACGAATGTTCTTGGTCTGGCGGAAGCCCTCCGTCACCAGGAGGTCGGGCGACGGATGCGGCTCCCAGGGGGCCGTGTGATGTTCGCCGACCCAGCCTTCCTCGAAGCCGAGTTCATCGGCCCAGCGGATGTTCTGGAGGTCGAACTCATGACCCTCGCGCAGGTCCCGCTCGGGCGGGTGCGAGGGCATCGTGAAAAATCCGGTGCGCATGGGCGATCTCCCCAAAAGATCATTTGTTGTTGTTGTCGCCGCCGCGGGCGGGTCAGCCCTGTCGGGCCTCCCGCGCCGCGACGATGTCGTCGGCCACCCGGCCGGTGACCTCCTGCAAATGATCGAAGGACCATTCGAAGCCGCCGAGCCCCATCGTCTGGGAGCGGAGCTCCTGGATCATGCCGTGGATTTCCGCTTCCGGCATGTAGACGTCGAGGCGATCCCAGCCGGGCCAGCCTTCGCGGGCGTCGAAGCCCAGGATCTGGCCGCGCCGGCCGGTCGCAAGCCGCTGCAACGCCGCCGTGTGTTCCGACGGCGCATAAAGGCTGACCTTGCAGATCGGCTCCAGCAGCACGGGCTGGCACTCCGCGAGGCCTTCCGCCATCGCAATCCGGCCCGCCGTCCGAAACGCCTGCTCGGAGCTGTCGACGGGATGATGCTTGCCGTCCTTCAGCTTGACCGCGACGTCGACGACCGGGAAGCCGAGCGGTCCCTTGGTCATCGCGTCCCCGACCCCCGCCTCGACCGCCGGAATGAACTGCCGCGGCACGGCCCCGCCGACGACCGCGTTCTCGAACGCGAAACCCTCGCCCCGCTGCAATGGGCGGATTTCGATCTGCACGTCGCCGAACTGGCCGTGGCCGCCGGTCTGGCGCTTGAAGCGCGCGTGCTTCTCCGCCGGCTTCCGAATGGTCTCGCGGTAAGCGGTGACCGGCGGCTCGACCGATACGGAGACGTTGAACCGGTTCTTGAGGCGGTCGAGCGCGACGGCGAGATGCTGGTCGCCCTGGCCCCAGAGCAGCATCTGATGCGTTTCGGGCTGCTGTTCGATGGTGAGGCCCGCATCCTCCTCGACGAGCCGCGCGAGGGCCCCGGTCAACTTCACTTCGTCGTTGCGGTTCTCCGCGTGCAGGCCGACGGCGTGGACGCGCGGATAGCTTTCCGGCCAATCGGCCGCGCGCTGGCGGCTCTGTTCGGTCGCGAGATCGCCCGTCTTGAGCGCGTCGAGGCGGCCGAACGCGACGACGTCGCCGGCGTCCGCGCGCGTGATCTTCTCAAGGCCGCCCGCCGCCGGGCGCGACATGGCGCCGATCCGCTCGCCGGCGACAGAACCATCGGCCGTAATCGCGCCGGACATGACGCGGGCGTAGGAGAGCTTGCCGACATGCGGCGCATGATAGGTGCGAAAGACCTGCAGGGAGTCCTCGCCCGACAGACCCCGACGGGCGGAGGTCGCCTGAACGTCCGGCGTGTCATGGCGAAGCGCCTTCAGCAGGCGCCGCACGCCGCCGTCGGTCTCGGCGGATCCGATCAGGACCGACGCGACGAGGCCTTCGGCGACGTCCTTGACAAGCGAGCCGTAGACCTCCTCCGTCGCCGGCGTCACGTCCTCCAGGACCTTTTCCAGAATGCCGTCGTCGAAGTCGGCGAGCGCTTCCAGCATCGCGAGGCGCGCCTCTTCCTCCCGCGGCAAGGCCGATTCCGGGGTCGCGATCAGCTCTGACGCGGCGCCCGGCTTGTAGGCGTAGGCGCGCTCGGAAACGAGGTCGACATAGCCCGTGACCGTTTCGCCGTCGCGGATCGGCACCTGCCTCAGGACGAGCGGACGCGACGCGACCGCCTGGTAGGCCTCGACGATGTCGCGCACCCGCGCCGACGCCGTGTCGAGCTTATTGATGAATAGGAGATAGGGGAGCGAACGCTCCTCCAGGAAATGCAGGATCGGCGCGACGGCCGTGGCGCGCGCCGGATCGGGCTCGGCGACGACGATGGCGATGTCGGCGACCAACGCGGCCGCTTCCGACTCCGGTTCGAACTCGATGGCGCCGGGGCAGTCCAGGAAAGTCCAGCGATCGCCCAGATATTCGGTCGCGACGACCGTCGTCTCCGTGGTCATCTGGCGGGCGCGGGACTCGGCGCTGGCGTCGCCGACGGAGCTGCCGTCCTTCACCGATCCCTTGCGCGGAATGGCGTCGGTCGCGCAAAGCAACGATTCGAGCAATGTGGTCTTCCCGGACATCCGCGGCCCAACAAGGGCGGCGACCCGGGATCTCGGTACGTCTGGCATAGAACGTCCTCCTCTGAACTTCCGTTCGTCATCGGAGGCGGCTTTGGCGGCCTCTGTGCATCCTGCGCATCCGCCCCCGCCCGGCATCCCTTTCGCGGCGCCGGTTGCGGAATGGTGACAGGGTTTCAGGAACCTTGGCAAGCGCCGAAGCGGTTGGCCCGGCCCATGCCCATCAGATAGTCTCCCGCGAAACATCCAAGGACCGGGGAACGCCCGATGCACGGCTCTGTCATTGCGACGTCCGACGACCGGACCATCGGCAAGGCTCACCGGGCCCCGCTCCGCGAAGAGGCATAGTCCAGCCGACCGATGGCCGATCCGACGACATTCCACGTCGAACGCTCGCTGCCGACGCTGACCGGGCGCCTGTCGATCCTGGTGCGCCAGCGGCTCTGGCTGCAGGTGCTTATCGGCATGTTCGCGGGCATCGCCGTCGGCGTTGCCGTCGGTCCGACCGGCGGGCTGCTTTCCGCCGACACGGCATTGTTGCTCGGCAACTGGATCGCGCTGCCGGGCAAGATCTTTCTGATCGCGATCCAGTTCGTCGTCGTGCCGCTGGTGGTCGCGTCCGTCATCCGCGGCATCGCGGCCGGCGAGACCGACAGCAATCTGAAGCGGATCAGCGCCGCGACCGTGCTTTTTTTCATCGGCACGACGATCGTCGCAGTCGCGATCGGGCTTGGCGCGGCGATCATCATCTCGCCGGGCGACTATATCGACGGCGGCGTCCTGGCGGCCGCGATTGAAGCGGCGCCGACCGCCGACGCGGCGCCGGCCGGCGCGCAGATGCCGCGGCCGGACGAAATCCCGGACTTCATCATCACGCTGTTCCCGCGGGATCCGCTGACAACGATGATCAGCGGCAACATGCTGCAGATCGTGCTGACCGCCGCCATCATCGGCGCGGCCCTGGTGATGACGCCGCCGCATCAACGCAAGCCCCTGCTCGACCTGATGGCCTCGATTCAGGCGGCCTGCATGGTCATCGTCGGCTGGGTCCTGCGGTTTGCGCCGCTCGCGGTCTTCGGCCTGCTGGCGCACCTGACCGCCCGGGTCGGCCTCTCCGCCCTGATCGGCGCCGGGGTCTACGTCGCGACGGTGCTGATCGGGCTCGCCCTCCTGTTCGCCTTCTACATCGCGCTCGTCGCCATCGGCGGTCGGATGAGCCCGCGGACGTTCCTCGCCGGCAGCCGCGACGCGCTGCTGCTCGCGTTCTCGACCTCGAGCTCCGCCGCGGTCATGCCGGTCAGCCTGGAAGCGGCCGAGCACAAGCTCAGGACCCGCGTCGCCATCGCGCGGTTCGTGATCCCGCTCGGCTCGACAATCAATATGGGGGGAACTGCGCTTTATCAGGCAGTTGCGACGCTTTTCCTCGCGCAAGCTTTTCAGGTCGATATCGGCTTCGTCGGCATGGCGCTCGTCGTCGTCATGGCGACCGGCGCCGCGATCGGGTCGCCCGGCGCGCCGGGCGTCGGCATCGTGATCCTGGCGACCATTCTCGACAGCGTCGGCGTGCCCGCGACCGGCATCGCCATCATCCTGGGCGTCGACCGACTGCTGGACATGGTCCGCACGGTCGCGAACGTAACCGGCGACCTCGCCGCCTGCGTCGTGCTCGACCGGCAGATCGGCCATCCGACCGACGCGGACGATACGGGACCGCCGCACTAGCGGCGATCCGGCTTCGCGTTGCGGCGCAACAATGATACGCTTCGTCCCTTCGGAGACGGGAGCGTTCCGCCCATGGCAGCGATCGTGATCGACCCGGAGACGGCGGGCGGCGACGCCGACGTGCGCTCCGACCCGACGATGGGGACGACCGGCCTGCCCGGCCGGGAGGCCCTGGACCGTGCAGCCCTGCTGCGGCTGAGCGCGCGGTCCGACGCGCCGAGCCTGCTGCGCCTTGCGGGCCACCTCGCGGCGATCGCGGCCGGCGCGGCGCTGGTCTGGCTCGCCGGCGACGTCATTTGGCTGAAGCTGCCGGCGATGCTGGCGCTCGGCTTTTCGCTGACGACCCTGTTCGCGCCGATGCACGAATGCGTGCATGGCACGCCGTTCGCGAGCCGCCGCCTCAACCGCATCGTCGGCTGGCTGACCGGCGCGCTGCTGGAGCACACGCAGGTGCCGCGCGCGCTGACCGGCGCGGCGGTCGGCTGGAACGCCACATATTACCGGCGCTTCCACGCCTGGCATCATCGCTACACGCAGGATCCGGAGAACGACCCGGAACTGCTGACGCCGAAGCCGCGCAACGCCTGGGAGTATGCGCAGCGGCTGTCCGGCCTGCCCTACTACGTCATGCAATTGAGGACGCTGTTCGACTGCGCGACCGGGCGCATTCGCAGCCTGCCGTTCATTCCGGAGCGCGGCGTCGCGGAAGTCCGGCGTTCGGCGTGGCTGCAGATCGCCCTCTACGGCGCTGTTGCCGCAGCGAGCGTCGCATTCCAGTCGACCGCCGCGCTGGTCTACTGGCTGCTGCCCATGCTGATGGCGCAGCCGCTGATGCGGATCATCCTGTTGGCGGAACATACCGGCTGCAGCGAGGACAGGAACGCCCTGACCAATACCCGGACGACGCTGACCCTATGGCCGGTCCGCTTCCTGATGTGGAACATGCCGTTTCACGCGGAGCATCATCTCTATCCGTCGGTGCCGTGGCATGCCCTGCCCGAAGCTCATCGGCAAGTGCGCAGCAGACTCGGCTGCGTCGCCGACGGCTACATTGACGCGCACCGGGATATCCGTGCCGACATGCGCGCGGAAGCGGCGGCTGCGACGGCAGCGCGCTAGGCGCTAGGCAGCCGCTTCCTTCGCCCGATCCCAAATGTTCGGGCAGGCCGTGTTCGAATAGCCGCTGATGAATTCCGAGGGCATGCCGGTGTCCGGGCAGAAGACGTGGCGCTTTACCGCGCCGATATTCGCGCCGTAGACGTGGATGCTGATCGACGGACGATCCTCCAGCGCGTTTCGGACAACGTGGATATCGCCGATCTTCGGAGAAACGCATTCCGTCTGGCCCGGCGTCAGGATCGTTTGCTCGCCCTCGATCAACCGGCCGCCCATCGAGTCTCTGGCGTAGGCCTGGGAGACTTCCGCGCCGCGCAGCATGCCGATGACGCCCCAGACGGTATGGTCATGGATCGGCGTGCCGACGCCCGGCCCCCAGACGAAGCTGACGACGGAAAACCGCTCCAGCGGGTCGCAGTGCAGCAAGTACTGGCGATAAGCATTGGCTTCCGGCTCGGCAAAGGCGTCGGGCAGCCAGCCGTCGTGGCGAACGAGCTCGGCGACGAGGTCGGGACCTTCCGCCAGCACCGCCGCCTCGTCATAGCCCGCACGGTCAACCAGCAGGGTCATGTCCCGGACGAACTCACGAAACCGTTCGGCGTGTCGCATTTTCCGCTCCTGCCGTTGTTCGATGGACAGCATCGATCAAATCGACTCACACAAAGATAATACGTCGCCTTTGCGCGGCAAACCGGAAAATTCTTCGCCCCGGGACGGTTGGTATCCAGTGAACAGATACGCCGTCAGTTCATCGCGGAGCCGCAGCATCTCGCGCGCGATCACATCGACCCCGGCGGCCTCCACCTTCTCGGCGATGCCGATCGAGACGAGACCGCGCGTCATGACGCCGTCGGAGTCGAAGATCGGCGCCGCGATGATCGTGACGCCGCCGATGTAACGGCCGCGATCGACGCCATAGCCCCGGGCCCGCGTCGTCTCGACCTCGCCAAGCCATTCGTCGACGGTCGGCGGGTCGTCCCACATCAGGCCGGCAAATCCCGCGCGCAGGTCGGCCTCGCCATAGCCGTTGAAGGCCGCGACGCAGCGACCGGTGGCGCTGATCAGTTCGGGAAAGCGGCTGCCGAGGTCGGCCGACAGCCGGAACGGCGTCTCGGCATGCTTCAGCGCGACGACGATCATCTGGCGGGATGGCATGATCTGCGTCGCCATCGCCGTGACGTCGAACCGGCGCGAGAGCGTGGCGAGCAGCGGCTGGGCAAGCGTAGCGAAATCGTTCCGCTGGATGGCCGCCCGCGCGATCGCAAGAATGCCGACGCCAAGCTGATAGCGCTTGGTCGCCGGATCGAATTCGACCAGCCCCTCTGCCGTCAGAACGCGAAGAATATGCAGGCAAGTGCTTGGAATAAGGTCCAGATCGCGCGCCAGCCGGTTGACGCCGAGCGGCTCGGTCGACGCCCCCAGCCGCCGCAGAATTCGGACGGCGCGCGTCACCGCCGGGACGTTGCGATGCGTGCCTTGTACCGGCGCTTCAGGGGCCATGTCGCCCTCCTCATTTGTTGTATATATACAATACAATAATCACATTGACAATGAAAGCCGAGTTCGCTTTTTTATGGCGCAAGGAAATGCGGAAGGCGGCCACAAGCGCCGGCGCCGCTGGTCCGGGAGGAACGGACAATGGCGAAGCTCACCGACTACACCTCGTATGCCGACGCGCAGGCGCATTTCTCACGGGATGCGCTTTGGGAGTTGTTCGACGGCGACCGGGACGCGATGAATATCGCGCACGAGTGCGTCGACCGGCATGTCGCGGCCGGCGGCGACGCGATCCGCATCGCCGTCGCCGACGGAACGACCGAGATCGTCGGCTTCAAAGAGCTCTCGGAGATGTCCGCCCGGTTCGCGCATGACCTGTGCGCCCGCGGCGTCCGGCCCGGCGACAGGATCGCGGTCATGCTGGAGCCGTCGCTCGCCTTTTATACGGCGATGTTCGGCGCGATGAAGGCCGGCGCAGTGGCCGTGCCGATGTTCACGCTGTTCGGGCCGGACGGCATTCGCCTCCGCGTCGACGACTGCCAGCCGAAACTGATCGTGACCAACGCCGAGAAGGCGGGCGACGCCACCTTCCCCGGCGGTCCCGAGGTCGTCGTCGGCGACGCAGCGTTCCTGGACGACCTGAAGCGCCATCCGGCGACGTTCACATGCGCCACGCGCGGCGACGACCTCGCCGTACTGCAATACACATCCGGCACGACGCGCGCCCTGCCGGAGGCGGTGCGTCACACCCACCGCTCGATTGTCACCCTGATGATCGCCGCCCTCTACGCGACAGGCATCCGGCCGGGCGACCGGTTCTTCTGCCCCTCCTCCCCCGCCTGGGGCCATGGCCTCTGGCACGGCACGCTGGCGCCTCTGGCGCTCGGCGTCTCGACCGGCACGTTCAGCGGCAAGTTCGACGCCGTCCGGCTGTTGGAAGCGCTGCAGGACTTCGAGATCACCAATCTCTCGGCCGCCGCGACGCACTATCGGATGATGCGGAATTCGGGCCGTGCGCAGGATTTCCGCTACGCGATCAAGAAGCTGTCGTTCACCGGCGAGCCGATCGACAGCGAGACCGCGGCCTTCGTCGAAGACCTGTTCGGGACCAAGGTCTGCAGCATGTACGGCACGACCGAGGTCGGCGTCATCCTGGCGAACTATCCGGGGGCGGCGGACCTTGAGGTGCGCGACGGCGCGCTCGGCAAGCCGGTTCCCGGCGTCGAGGTTGAGGTCCACGGGCCGGACGGGCGCAAGCTGCCGCCCGGCGAGATCGGCGAACTCGTCGTCCGCCGCCGCGACGCCTGGTTCCCGACCAAGGACCTCGGCCGGACGGACGCGGACGGCTATTTCTATCATGCCGGCCGCGCCGACGACGTCATCATCTCCGCCGGCTGGACGATGAGCGCGGTCGAGATCGAGGACGCGATCCTGAAGCACGACGCCGTCGCCGAAGCCGCCGCCATCGGCGTCCCGGACGAGACGCGCGGCCAGATCGTCCGGGCCTATGTCGTGCTGAAGCGCGCGCCCGTCCCCGGCCTCGTCGAGGAAATCCAGGAGCTCGTTCGCAGCAATCTCAGCCGCCACGAATATCCCCGCGAGATCGAATTCGTCGCCGACCTGCCAAAGACGCCGGCCGGCAAAGTGAACCGCAAGGCGCTACGCGACGCGCTCGCGCCCGCCGCAGCCTGATTGCAATGGAGCAGCATATGAACGCCGTCACCCAGGACAGCTTCCCCAAGATCACGCCGGAAGGGCTCGAGGCCCTGCGCAGGCGCATCGGCGTCAAGATCGAGAACACCGTCGAGCCCTGGTGCTACGAGGCGACGCGGGACAACATTCGCCACTACGCCCACGGCATCGGCGACGACAACCCGCTCTGGTGCGACCCCGCTTATGCGGCCAAGACCAAGTTCGGCGACGTCATCGCGCCGCCGAGCTTCCTCTTCGCGACGGACCGGATCATTTCCGGCTATGTCGGCGGCCTGCCGGGCGTCCACGCCATGTGGTCCGGCGCGGACTGGACCTGGCACAAGCCGATCCGCCGCAATGTCGAAATCCGCACCGAAGCCTGGCTGAAGGATCTGGTCGAGCACGACACCCGTTTCGCCGGCCGCGCCATCCAGCAGATCTATCACGTCCGCTTCTTCGACGCGGCGAATGGCGATCTTCTCTCCGAAGCCGACAGCTGGTGCTTCCGCACCGACCGCGACCACGCCCGCGAAAAGGGCACGAAGTATACCGACGTGAAGGCGCAGCCGCTCCGGACCTACACGGACGAGGAACTCGCGGAGTTCACCCGCCACTATGAGACGGAAGAGATCCGCGGCGCGACGCCCCGCTATTGGGAGGACGTCAAGGAAGGCGAACAGTTGCCGACCATGGTCAAAGGCCCGATGACCGTCACCGGCTTCATCGCCTACGCCCAGGGATGGGGCGGGCTTTATATCCGCGCGAACAAGCTGGCCTGGCGCCAGATCACCAACCATCCCGGCCTCGGCATCAAGAACCGCCGCGGCATCCCGGATTGCCCGGAGCGGGTGCATTGGGAAGAGGAATTCGCCCTCAAGGTCGGCGCGCCGGGGGCATACGACTATGGCCCCGAGCGCTGCTCCTGGCTGACCCACCACATCACCAACTGGATGGGCGACGACGGTTTCCTCGCCCGCGCCAAGTGCCAGATCCGGCGCCACAATCCGGAGGGTGCTGATCGACGGCGAAGTCGTTCGGAAGTATGTGGAGGACGGCAAGGCGCTCGTCGAAATTTCGCAGCGCGCCGTCAATCAGGACCAAGAGCTCTCGGCCATGGGTTCGGCCATCGTCGAACTGCCGCGCCGAGGCGCCTGATCGTCATTTGAAGGGAAGGAAACGTCGGTGACCTACATGCACATCGAAGTCAGCCCGATTTCGGGCGCGCTCGGCGCGGAGGTCTCCGGCGTCGACCTTGCGGACAACCTTTCGGACGACGTGATCGCCGAAATCCGTCAGGCTTGGCTCGACAACCTGGTGATCTTCTTCCGCGACCAGAAGCTGACGCCGGCCCAGCAGGTCGCCATTGCCGAACGGTTCGGCGAGCCGGTCGAATACCCCTTCGTGAAGGGCCTGGAGGGCTTTCCGACGATCACGCCGATCGTCAAGCTGGAGCACGAGAAGGTCAATTTCGGCGGCCTGTGGTACACCGACACGACCTATCAGAAGCGCCCGCCGATGGCGACGATGCTCTACGGCCTGGAACTGCCGCCCTATGGCGGCGACACCCTCTTCGCCAATTGCTACCTGGCCTACGAGACGCTGTCGGACGGCATGAAGGCGATGCTGGACCCGCTGACCGGCATCTACTCCTCCCACAAGGGCCGTGTCGTCGACACCCGCGCGGCCCGCGTCGCCGATGCGCCGAACGAGGACGCCAAGGTCGCCCGCGTCGCCGAGCACCCGGTCGTCCGCGTCCATCCCGAAACCGGCCGGAAAGCGCTCTACGTCAGCTTCGCGCACACGACCTGCTTCAAGGGGTGGACCGAAGCGGAGAGCAAACCGGTGCTCGACTATCTCTTCGAGCACCAGACCAAGCCGGAGTTCACCTGCCGGTTCCGCTGGGCCCCCGGCTCGCTGGCGCTATGGGACAACCGCTGCGCCCTGCACAACCCGATCAACGACTATCACGGCCACCGCCGCGTCCTGCACCGCATCACCTTCGCGGGGCAGGAAACGGCTTAGGCCGTCGCTGAATTAGCCCGCCAGTTCGGCGACGAGCGTCTTCACGTCGCTCTCGTCGACGGCGAGCACGGCGCGCTTGACCGCCTCGGCCTTCTCGGCCGGGACCGCCATGGCGGCGTTCTGGTCGTATTTCTGGACGATCTCGGCGTCGGTCAGCGCCCGGTCGGCCGCGCCGCGGTTGACCGCCTCGGTGTGGATGAACTCGCGGCCGTCCTTGGTCGTCACGACAAGCGCGCCTGGATAGACCCGCGGGAAGTCGGTCTTGGGATCGGCCTCGCAGTCCACCTTGTCGGCGAGCGCCAGGATTTCCGGATCCTTCAGCGCCTCCGCCTCCAATTCCGCCAGCCCGAACCGGCCGCGCACGAAGCAGGCGGCGACGATGAACTGGGTGCTGAACTTCGCGTCGTAGTCGCTGACCGGCCGGCGCTTGTTCATGACCGGCTCCGCCACGATCGGCATGACGTCGGTCGGCAGCATCGCCCGGATGCGGGCGATATCGTCGGCGGCCACGCCGTGCTGGCGCCGGATTTCGAGCGCCGCGTCGGCCGCCGCGTGGGTGAAGTGGCAGGTCGGGAATGGCTTGATCGCCGACTCCGTCCCTTCCCACCGAACGCCAAGGTCGGCCGCAACCGCCTCCGGCTCGCAGTGGAACGGCTCCTTCGTCAGCGTCCGGAACAGGCCGAACCGGCCCTCATAGGGCGCCCGGGGCGCGACGAACCCGCCCTTCGCCAGATATGCGGCGGTGATGCCGGCGGCGGCGCCCCAGCCCGGATGCAAGCGCTTGTTCCAGGCGCCGTCCTCGACGAACTGCTGGGAGGCTTGGCTGGTCGATCCGACGATGCCCTGCGCCATGGCGAGGCCCGTGGCGTCGAGCCCAATCATGCGGCCCGCGATCAGCGCGGAGGCGAAGTGCGCCGCGATGCCGGTCGCGTGCAGGCCGTTGTGGTGGAAGCCGAACTTGGACGC
>DAINCG010000122.1:0-2309 GCA_036732525.1 Pseudomonadota bacterium
CGGCCGGCAGGTGGGCCGCGCCCATCGGCTCGAACGGGCTCCTGAAGGCGGCGGCGAGGGCGGCTTGGCCCGCCGCGTCGTCGAGGCCGATCAGCGCCAGGGTCGTCTCGTCGGGCGCTTCCGGCAGCACCTTGAAAGTCGCTTCGGTGATCGCGCCAAGGCCGCCATAGGCGCCGGCCGTCAGCTTGCAGAGGTCGTAGCCGGTCACGTTCTTCATGACCCGGCCGCCGCCGTGCATCGCCTGGCCGCGGCCGTCGACGAAGCGCACGCCGATCAGGTAGTCGCGCGCCGCGCCGAAGGCGACCCGGCCGGGACCGGAGAGCGCGGCGGCGACGACGCCGCCGACCGTGGCGGGCCCGGCCGCGTCCGGGTAGAGGCCGGTCAGGTCCGGCGGATCGAACGGCAGGCGCTGGCGCTTTTCGGCCAGTGTCGCGCGCGCGTCCGCCAGCGTCATGCCCGCGCGGAAGGTCGCGTAAAGCTCGGTCGGGCTGTACTCGACGACGCCCGCAAGTCGGTCGAGCTTCAGCGTCGCTTCCGTCTGGATCGGCCGGCCGAGCCCGGCGAGCCCGCCGCCGCCCTCGATCCGGAAAGGCCCGGGGGCCGCGCGGATCGCGTCCGCGACCTGGTCCGCGGTTTCGGGACGGAGGACGTCCATCGCCTATTCCGCCGCGACCGCGGGCGCGGGCTGGTCTTCCAGCGGGAACACCTTGTGCGGGTTCATCAGATATTTTGGATCGAACACCCGCTTCATGCGCCGCTGCAGGTCCAGTTCCTCGGCCGAGAACTGTTCCGGCATCAGGTCGCGCTTCTCGACGCCGACGCCGTGCTCGCCGGTCAGGCAGCCGCCCAATTCGACGCAGAGCTTCAGCAGGTCGCCGCCGCAGGCTTCCGCCCGCTCGGTCTCGCCGGGTTCGTTGGCGTTGTAGAGGATCAGCGGGTGCAGATTGCCGTCGCCCGCATGGAAGATGTTCGCGACCTCGAAGCCGTAATCCGCGCAGATCTGGCCGATCCGCTCCAGGGCTTCCGGCAGCTTGCCCGTGGGAATGGTGCCGTCCATGCAGAAATAGTCGGGCGAGATGCGGCCGATGGCGCCGAAGGCGGACTTCCGGCCCTTCCAGATCGCCAGGCTCTCCGCGCTCGTCTTTGCGATACGCTCGTAGGCCGGGTTGAAGTTCGCCGCAATCGCCTGGATGCGGCCCAAGAGGGCGTCGATCTCGGCGGGCGATCCTTCGACCTCGACGATCAGCAGCGCCTCGACGTCGAGCGGATACCCGGCGTGGGCGAAGCGCTCGGTCGCGTGGATGGCGGGCTTGTCCATGAACTCGATCGCGACCGGGATGATGCCCGACGCGATGATCGCGTCGACGCAGGCGCCCGCGTCGCGGCTGGTTGGGAAGCCGAACAGGATCGGCCGCGCGCCTTCGGGGGACTTCAGGATGCGCAGCGTCGCTTCCGTGACCATGCCGAGCGTGCCTTCGGACCCGGTGAACAGGCCGAGCAGGTCGAGGCCGCCGGCATCCAGGTGCTTACCGCCGAGGCGCATGATCTCGCCCGTCGGCAGCACCATCTCGACGCCCATCAGGTTGTTCGAGGTGACGCCGTATTTCAGGCAGTGCGCACCGCCGGAGTTCATCCCGATATTGCCGGCGATGGTGCAGGCGAGCTGGGAGGAGGGGTCGGGCGCGTAGAAGAAGCCGTCGCCTGCGACCACATCGGTGACGCCGAGGTTGGTCACGCCCGGCTGCAGGGTGATCGTGCGATTGTCGTAGTCGACGTCCAGGATCTTGGTCATCTTGGAAACGCCGATGACGATCGCGTCCTTGAGCGGCAGCGCCCCGCCCGCGAGCGACGTGCCGGCGCCCCGGGCCACCACCTTGACGCCGTTCTCGTGGCAATAGCGCATTACGGCCGCGACTTCGTCCGTCGTCTCCGGCAGCACGACGGCGAGCGGCGTTTCCTTGTAGGCGGTCAGCGCGTCGGTCTCGTAGGGCTTGATCTCGTCCGGATGGTCGATGACGCCGTCCGGCGCGGCGATCAGGCCCTTCAGGTCGGCGACGATGCGGTCGCGCGCGGCGAGGATGTTCGGATCGGGATCGGGCAGGCGCGCCATGGCTCCAGCCTCCGCTACAGGATGAGGTGTTCGGTACATGATAGCACGGCGCGCGTCGGTCAATTGCCGGCGCCGCGTGGCGGAAGGGATCGCTGCGCGCTAGGCTTCGTCCGGCGCTTCGATGCGGAGAACGACGTCATGAACGATGTGCGGGATATCGCGGGCCTGGTCGACACGGACGCCGGCGTCGTCAGCCGGG
>DAINCG010000122.1:2319-2800 GCA_036732525.1 Pseudomonadota bacterium
AACTGTTCGTCAATCGCGAGCTCTACGAAATGGAGCTCGACCGCATCTTCACGCGGGCTTGGCTGCTGATCGGCCATGAGGGCCTCGTGCCCGCGCCGGAGACGTTCTTCGTGACGCGGATGGGCGACGACAGCGTGCTGCTGACGCGGAACAGGCAGGGCGAGATCCTGGCCTTCCTGAATTCCTGCCCGCATCGGGGCATGCGGGTCTGCCGCTACGACCAGGGCAGCGCTTCCGTCTTTTCCTGCCCCTATCACGGCTGGACCTTCTCGACGAACCGGGACCAGGTCGAACGGCCGGGCCAGCTCGTCGGCGTGCCCCATGCGGAGGATTATCCGGCGGGGCTCGACCGCGCGCGCTGGGGCCTCACGCCCGTGCCGCGGCTCGTCAACTATAAGGGTTCTATCTGGGCGTCCTGGGACCCGGACGCCCCGCCGCTCGAGGACTATCTCGGCGATATGCGCCGTTATCTCGACGTCGC
>DAINCG010000122.1:2825-5547 GCA_036732525.1 Pseudomonadota bacterium
GGAAGCGAACTGCTGGGCGGCGTGCAGAAATGGCGCATCAAGTGCAATTGGAAAACGGTCGCGGAGAATTTCGCCGGCGACCTTTACCACGAGGTCTCGCACCAGTCGGCCAACCTTGCCGAGATTGGCCTCGCCAAGGGGAAGGGCCGGCGGGACAAGCTGCCGCCCCGTCACGCCATCGGCTTCGATGGCCTCGGCCATGGCGGCCTCGGCTTCCCGCCCTCGGACGAGCCGCCGCTCAACCTCTCGCCCGACTATGGCGACGCGGAGATCAACGCCTACTTCCAGGAGCTGCATGCCGCCAAGCTGCGGAACACGGCGGGCAAGAGCCATGTGAACATCGTCGTCGGCACGATCTTTCCGAACATGTCCTTCCACGCCAACCAGCCGCGCAGCCTCGCCATCATCCACCCGATCGGCCCGACCGAGGTCGAGATGTGGCGGATGTACCTCGTCGACGCCGACACGCCGCCCAAGGTCCGCGACATGCTCCGCCGCTACTATCTCCGCTATTCCGGCCCCGGCGGCATGACCGAGCGGGACGACATGGAGAACTGGACCTCGGTCACGCAGACCAGCCAGGGCGCCATGGCCCGGCGGCAGGCGTTCAACTACCAGCTCGGCCTTGGCAAGGAGACGCCGGTGCCGGGCCTGCGCCAAGGCGTCGACAGCGGCAGCTATTCCGAAGGCAACGCCCGCATCTACTACCGGCGCTGGGCGGAGTTCATGGCGGCGACGGGCTGGTCCGAGATCGGAGCCGCAAGGGCCGCAGGGCGGGCGGCGGCGCATGCCGGCTGACCGCGACGCCGCGCTCGACCGCCTGCTGCTCAGGGCGGAGGCGGAGGCCTTCCTGCAGCACGAGGCGGATCTGCTCGACGCCCGGCGCTACCGGGATTGGCTGGGCTTGCTGACGGCGGACGTCGCGATCTGGGCGCCGATCGCGCGGAGCATCCGCTTGGGCGCCGACACGCCCGAGTTCTCGGCCGAGGGCGAGGACGCCAACTGGCTCGACGAGGGCCTGGAGACGCTGACCCAGCGCGTCAAGCAACTGGAGACCGGCGTTCATTGGGCGGAGCAGCCGCCGTCCCGCACGACGCGGATGGTCGCCAACATCGCCGTCGCCGGGGGCGAAGGCGGCGAGATCGCTGTCCGCTGCCGCTTCCTGCTCTACCGGAACCGGAACGAGGACGAGGAGGACATCTTCGTCGGCAAGCGGAACGACCTGCTGCGCCGGGCGGCGGACGGTACGCTGCGGCTCGCCCGACGCGAAATCTACCTCGACCAGAACGTTCTGCTCGCGAAGAACCTGCCGGTGATTTTCTAGCGGGCCGCATGGCGTAGAGGGGCCGGATTCCGGTATTCTCCCGCCTTTGAAGTTCGGGGAACCGCAGATGCAGGTCACGCCAATCGCCGGCGCGCTCGGCGCCGACATTACCGATATCGACGTCTCGGCGCCGCTGTCGGAGGACGCGTTTCGGGACCTCAAGGCCGCGCTCGACCGCTATGGCGTCGTGGCCCTTCGCGATCAGACCCTGACCCCGGCGGAGCAGCTCGCCTTCGCGCGCCGCTTCGGCGAGGTGCACTTCCACCCCCATGTCCAGGGCCTGCCCGAGCAGCCCGAAGTGATGGAGATCCTGAAGCGGGAGGAGGACCGGTCGAACTTCGGCGCCGGCTGGCACACGGACCAGATGTTCACGGCCGCGCCCGCCAACTACACCTGCCTCTACGGCCTCGAAATTCCGTCGTTCGGCGGCGACACCCTGTTCGCCTGCATGCGGAACGGGTTCCGTACCCTGTCGCCCGGCATGCAAAAGCTGGCGGCGGGCCTGGCGTCGCGCAATCTTTCCGTCGCCGCACAGATGGCGCGGCGGAACGGCTCGGCTCAGGCGACCTTCGCCGGCATGCGCGCGAAGGACGCGCCGGCGGACGAGGAGATGGCGGAGCACCCGGTCGTGCGCATGCACCCCGACACCGGCGAGCCCGTGCTCTATGTCGGCATCCACACCCTGGGCCTGGCGGGGTTCACGGATGCGGAAGCGAAGCCGCTGATCGATTTCTGGCTGGAGCATCTGACCCGGCCGGAGAACACCTGTCGCCTGCGCTGGGCCAAGGGCACGCTGGCGATCTGGGACAATCGCCTCGTCCTGCACAACGCCATCAACGACTACCACGGCCAGCGCCGCCGCATGCACCGCGTCACCGTCGCGGGCGAACCGACGGTCGCCTATGCGCTCGCGGCCTGACCGAGCAGGGTTTCCAGTTCGGCGGCGAAGGCGGACGCCTCGTCCGGGCCGAACGCCCCCATCACGTAGCGGTCTGGCCGAACCAGCATGATCTGGTCCCGGTGAGCGCGAATCGGGCGCAGGGCTGACGGGTCGGCGGCGGCGCTTGAGAGATCGACGCGGGCCGGTGCGACCGCGCAGCCGGACAGGTCGGCCGCGGCAAGCCAATGGCTGCATGCCGCGTCCTGGGCGATCAGCGCGAAGCCCGCGCCCAACTTGGCGTCAAGCAGGCGGCCGTCGACCAAAGGGTTCGGGATCATCTGGCCGATCAGGCTGGCGGGCGGCTGGGCGGGATCGTCGAGGCCGATGAAGAGGCCGCGGTCGTAGCGGGGCGGCGGCTTGAAGCGCATGCCGACGAAATAGTCGCGCGCTTCCGGAAAGCGGTCGAGGCCGGCCATCAGCGCATCCCGCAACAGGGCCTTGTCGCGGCCGACAGGCAT
>DAINCG010000122.1:5569-11883 GCA_036732525.1 Pseudomonadota bacterium
CGCGACGGCGAGGCGGACCATGGCGCGCGCCGGATCCTGCCGCTCGACGCCATAGCTTTCGAGCAGGGCCGGATCGGCGCCGCGAGCGACCTGCGCGGCCTTCCAGGCGAGATTGTGAGCATCCCGCAAGCCGGCGTTCATGCCCTGCCCGGCGAAGGGCGGCGTCAGGTGGGCGGCGTCGCCCGCCAGCCACACACGGCCTTCGCCCCAGCGCGCCGCCACCCGCGCCTCGAACCGGTAGACGACGGCGCGCAGCACGTCCTCCGGCGGCAACGGGCGAACGGGGGCGAGCAGGCGTTCCAGGGTCGCGTGGCGGACCATCTCCTCCCGCGTTTCGCCCGGCAGCAGCATGAACTCGTAGCGACGGCCGCCGAACGGGGTCGGGATCGACACCCAGGGCCGCGCCGGGTCGCAATGGAACTTGGAGACCGGCTCATCGTCCGGGTCGAGGGCGAGGTCGAGCACGACCCAGTCCTGGGCATAGGCCTCGCCCGGAAAGGCGATGCCGAGCGCCGCGCGCGTCGGGCTCCGCGCGCCGTCGGCGGCGATCATGACGGCGGCGGAAATTGCTTGCGTCCGGCCGTCCCGGACGACCGTGGCGACGACGCGGTCCGCCGTCTGGCGGAAGCCCGTGACCTCCGCACCGAAGACGAGGTCCGCGTGATCGAAGCGCGTCAGGCCGTCGCGGAGTACGGCTTCCAGCTCCGGCTGGTGGAAGTAGCTGCGTTTGGGGTAGCCGTACTCCGTCCCGCCCGGCCCGACCTCGCCGATGATGCGGCCCGCCTCGTCGAGATAGCGGGCGCCTTCGGCCGGCCGGACGATCGCCGCCACGGCGTCGTCGAGGCCGGCGGCCGCCATGGTGCGCCGGCCTTCATCGTCGATGACGACCGCGCGCGGCTGGTCGATCGGCCTGTCGTTTCGGTCGACGATGAGGACGGAAACTCCGTCCGCGGCCAGCAGGTTCGCCGCCGCGAGGGCGGTCGGCCCGGCGCCGACGATTAGAATGTCGATGGCGTCCGGAAACTCCGCCATGACGACCCCCAAAACGAAAAGCGCCCGCTCCGGCCGAAGCCGGAACGGGCGTCAAGTCTACGCCGAGGCGCGCCGCCTCAGTTCTTCGACTTGTCGATGATCGCGTTTTCGGCGATCCAGGGCATCATGCCGCGCAGGCGTTCGCCGATGACCTCGAGTTCGTGCTCGGCGCCGATGCGGCGCTTGGCGAGGAAGCTGGGCTGGCCGGCCTTGTTCTCGAGCACCCATTCGCGGGCGAATTCGCCGCGCTGGATCTCGCCCAGGATCTCCTTCATGCGCGCCTTCGTGCCGGCGTCGACGACGCGGGGGCCGCGCGTGTAGTCGCCATATTCGGCCGTATTGGAGACGGAGTAGCGCATGCCGGCGAGGCCGTTCTCGTAGATCAGGTCGACGATCAGCTTCACTTCGTGCACGCACTCGAAATAGGCCATCTCGGGCGCGTAGCCGGCTTCGGTCAGCGTCTCGAAGCCGGCCTGGATCAGGGCGGAGAGGCCGCCGCAGAGCACGACCTGCTCGCCGAAGAGGTCGGTTTCGCACTCTTCCTTCATGGTCGTCTCGATGATGCCGGCCCGGCCGCCGCCATTGGCGCAGGAGTAGGAGAGGCCGATGTCATGGCAGTTGCCGGTTGCGTCCTGGTGGATGGCGAGCAGGCTCGGCACGCCGGCGCCGCGGACATATTCCGTGCGCACGAGGTGGCCGGGGCCTTTCGGCGCGACCATGAACACGTCCAGGTCGGGCCGCGGCTTGACCAGGTTGAAGTGCAGCGAGAGGCCGTGCGCGACGGCGAGGGCGGCGCCCTCCTTCATGTTGTCGCGGAGGTCGCGTTCCCAGAGGTCGGCATGGCCTTCGTCCGGGGTCAGGACCATGACGACGTCCGCCCAGGCGGCGGCCTCGGACGGGGTCATGACCTTGAAGCCGGCGCTTTCGGCCTTCGATGCGCTGCCGGAGCCCTTGCGGAGCGCCACGACGACGTCCTTGACGCCCGAATCGCGCAGGTTGTTGGCATGAGCATGGCCCTGGCTGCCATAGCCGACGATGGCGACCTTCTTCGACTTGATCAGGTTTACGTCGGCGTCGCGATCGTAATAGACGCGCATCGGGCGAAACTCCTCTGTTGATGCATGTTCGGGATTGGCCGGCGCGGCGGCCGGCAGGTAGGAAAGCTGGGGCGTTCTAAAGGGGGGCGGCGCCGCGCGCAATGGCGACGACGCCGGTGCGCGCCACGTCGACGAGGCCGAGCGGCTTCATCAGGTCGACGAAGGCGTCGACCTTCTCGCTCGCGCCGGTGATTTCGAAGACGAAGCTGTCGGTCGTGCTGTCGACCGCGCGGGCGCGGAAGATGCCCGCGATGCGCAGCGCCTCGACCCTGTTTTCGCCCTTGCCGCCGACCTTGACGAGCGCCAGCTCGCGCTCGACATGCGGGCCTTCGGAGGTCAGGTCCGCCACGTCGTGGACCGGCACCAGCCGTCCGAGCTGCGCCTTGATCTGTTCGATGATCATGGGCGTGCCGGTGGTGACGACCGTGATCCGCGAGAGACCGGCCATATGGTCGGTCTCTGCGACGGTCAGGCTGTCGATGTTGTAGCCCCGGCCGGAAAACAGGCCGGCGACCCGGGCGAGGATGCCCGGTTCGTTATCGACGAGGATGGCGAGCGTGTGACGCTCGATCGGATCGACGCGGGTCTGCGTCTCGTAGACGGATGAGGATTGGGCCACGGGTCAGGGCGCTTTCGGAAAAGGTGAAACGACGGTCAGACGAGCGCTTTGCCGGCGTCGCTGACGTCGGCGTCCTGCGCGGCGTTCGGCCCCAACAGCATCTCGTTGTGGGCGGCGCCCGACGGGATCATCGGGAAGCAGTTTTCCTTCTGGTCGACGCGGATGTCGGCGATGACCGGACCGTCAGCCTCGATCATGCGGCGGATGACGTCGTCGACCTCCTCCGGCCGCTCGGCGACCATGCCCGTCCAGCCGAACGCGTCGGCGAGCTTCACGAAGTCGGGCAGGGAGTCGGTGTAGCTTTCCGAATAGCGCCCGCCGTGCAGCAGTTCCTGCCACTGACGCACCATGCCCATCCACTGATTGTTCAGGATGAACAGCTTCACCGGCAGCTTGTACTGCGCGATCGTGGACATTTCCTGCATGTTCATCATGAACGACGCCTCGCCCGAGACGTCGACGACGAGCGCGTCGGGATGCGCCACCTGCACGCCGACCGCGGCCGGCAGGCCGTAGCCCATGGTGCCGAGGCCGCCGGAGGTCATCCAGTGGTTCGGCTCCTGGAACTGCAGGAACTGTGCGGCCCACATCTGGTGCTGGCCGACCTCGGTCGTCACGAAGCATTCGCGGCCGGTCGCGTCCATCGCGGCCTGCAGGCGCTGCAGCGCGTATTGCGGCTTGATGATGTCCTTCGACTCGCCATAGGCGAGGCAGTCGCGCTCCCGCCACTTGTCGATCACCTTCCACCAGAGATCGAGCGCCTTGGCGTTCGCCTTGAGGCCCTGGCCGCGCCAGCCGTCCAGCAGCGCCGATAGCGCACGGCCGGCGTCGGCGATGATCGGCAGATCGACGCGGACGTTCTTGTTGATCGAGGAGGCGTCGATGTCGATGTGGATCTTGACGGCGTTCGGCGCGAAGGCATCGATCCGCCCGGTGACCCGGTCGTCGAAGCGGGAGCCGACGGCGATCATCAGGTCGCAGTCGTGCATCGCCATGTTGCTCTCGTAGAGGCCGTGCTTGCCGACCATGCCGAGCGATTGCTTGTCGTTGGTCGGGAAGGCGCCCAGGCCCATCAGCGTCTGGGTGATGGGGAAGCCCGTGGCGCGGACCAGACTGCGCAGATCGGCCGACGCCTGCGGGCCGGCGTTGATCACGCCGCCGCCGACGTAGAAGAGCGGCCGCTCCGCCGCCGCCATCAGGCGCAGCGCCTCGGCGATCCCCGCCGGCTCCGGCTCCGTCCTCGGGCGGTAGGAGCGGTGCTCGAACGCCCCGGGTCCGTTGTAGACGCCTTCGGCGAACTGCACGTCCTTCGGCAGGTCGATCACGACGGGGCCCGGCCGGCCGGATCGCGCGACGTAGAACGCCTCATGCATGGTCTGGGCGACGTCGTTGACGTCCTTCACCAGGTAATTGTGCTTGGTGCAGGGGCGGGTGATGCCGGTCGTGTCCGCTTCCTGGAAGGCGTCGTTGCCGATCAGATGGGTCGGCACCTGGCCCGTGAGACAGATTACCGGGATCGAGTCCATCAGGGCGTCGGTCAGGCCGGTCACGGCGTTGGTCGCGCCGGGGCCGGAGGTGACCAGGACGACGCCGACCTTGCCGGTCGAACGGGCGTAGCCCTCCGCCGCGTGCACCGCGCCGCCTTCCTGCCGGACCAGGTAGTGCTTCAGCCGGTTCTGCTTGAAGATTTCGTCGTAGATCGGCAGGACGGCGCCGCCGGGGTAGCCGAATACCGCTTCCACGCCCTGGTCGATCAAGGCGCGCACCACCATGGCCGCGCCGGTCATCCGTTCTTCGCTCATCGCCTTGCTCGCTTGTCCTGACCGCGCTGGAACAATATTGCTTTTGCCCAGCGCCGGAGGCGCGACCATAACGAGGCGCCTAATGCTTGGTCAACAAATAATCAGGCAATTCACTGACCAATTCGTCAATAAAATTGGAATTTAATTCCATTTCTATGGCAATGTCCGGTTTCACGCGGTGTCGGAACCAGGTGATTTGGCGCTTTGCATAACGTCTTGAAGCCTGGGCGACGACGGAAATCGCATTTGGTAACAATGTTTCGTTCACGTGGGCCTCAGCAAATTCGCGCACGCCGATCGCCTTCGCGGCCGGCATGCGCGGGTCGACGCCCAGCGCCTGAAACGCCGCAGCCTCGGCCGCGGCGCCGGCCGCGGCCATGGCCGCGGCGCGGGCGTCGATCCGGGCGTAGAGCAGGGCCCGCGGCGGCGCCGTCAGGACGACGCGGAGCGGCGGGATGTCCGGCGGCGGCGCCGGCGCCAGGACGACCGAGGGCCGCTCCCCCGTCGCCGCCCAGACTTCGAGCGCGCGCGAAAGGCGCTGGAGGTCCCGGGGCGGGAAGCGTTCGGCCGTCGCCGGATCGAACGCGGCGAGCCGCCGGTGCGCGGCGTCCGGATCGGCGGCGACCTCCGCGCGAGCGGCTTCGCGGACATTCGGCGGGACCTCCGGCGCAGGCGGCAGTCCCTGCGCCAGCGCTTCGAGGTAGAAGCCGGTCCCGCCGGTCAGGATCGGCAGCTTTCCGTCGGCGCGGGCGGCCGCGATCTCCCGCCGCGCCGCCTCCGACCATCGGCCGGCCGAACAGGGGTCGTCCGGTTCCAGCCAGCCGTAGAGGCGATGCGGCGCGCGCGCTTCTTCCGCGGGCGTCGGCCGCGCAGTCAGGATTCTGAGGCGCTTGTAGACCTGCATGCTGTCGGCGTTTATCACGACGCCGTTCAACCGCTCCGCCGCGCGCAGCGCCAGGGCGGATTTCCCGCTCGCCGTCGGCCCGACGATGGCCAGAACGGTCGCGTCGCCCGCCTGAAGGATGTTCTCAATGGACGCCATACTGACCCTTGTAGCGCCGCCGGGCGCCAAGCTCGACCCCGCGCTCGCCGCGGCGGGCGCGGCGGCGCTCCGGACGGGCGGCGCGACGTCCGTCGGCGATCCC
The DNA here is from genome assembly GCA_036732525.1 of Pseudomonadota bacterium. Classification (GTDB taxonomy): domain Bacteria; phylum Pseudomonadota; class Alphaproteobacteria; order Bin95; family Bin95; genus VMCJ01. The sequence continues at coordinate 11,265 of DAINCG010000122.1, forward strand.
GAAGCCTTCGCGGACGGCCGGGCCGTCGACATCGCCTGCGCCGCCGACCCCTGGTCGGAAGCGGTTGCGACGGCCGTCCGCCAGGCGTTCGCGGACGCCGCCGTCGACTATGCCTACCAGGCGCCCGCGCCCAGGGCGAAGCGCCTGCTGATCGCCGACATGGACTCGACCATCGTGACCGGCGAGAGCCTCGACGAGATGGCGGCGGCGGCGGGCGTCGGTCCCCAGGTCAGCGAGATAACCGCCCGTGCGATGCGCGGGAGCGGGTCGGCCTGCTCGCCGGCGAAGATGCCCGCCTCTTCGAGGCCGCCTATGCCGGTATCGAGGTGACGCCGGGCGCGGCCGCGCTCGTCGCCGGCATGCGGGCGGGCGGGGCGGACTGCCGGCTGGTTTCCGGCGGCTTCCGCTACTTCACCACGCGCATCGCCGAGCGGCTCGGGTTTTCCGGCGAGCAGGGCAACGACATCGAGGTGACGGACGGCCGCATCACCGGCCGCGTCCTGGAGCCAATCCTGGACGGCAGCGCCAAGCTCGCCGCGCTGGAGCGCCACGCCGGACGCCTCGGGATCGACCGCCGGGCGGTCGCCGCCGTCGGCGACGGCGCCAACGACCGGCCGAT
>DAINCG010000123.1:0-4785 GCA_036732525.1 Pseudomonadota bacterium
TTCGAGCCGCCCCAGGCCGCGGAAGGAGCGCGCAAACGCCTGCGCTTCCGCCAGCGTCGCCTGCTGGCCGCGCAAGCAGATCAATCCCCGATGCCGCAGCGCCCGGCGAAGCCGCGCCCGGTCCGCATCGGGGAGCGGCCGGCGGAGGTCCAGCCCGAAGGCCGCATAGCCGATGCGACGCCCAAGCGGGGCGAAGCCGCGGCGGTCCGAAAGGTCGAACGGCGAGCGGCCCACGGGCTCAGTCCGCCGGGTCCGGCAGGTAGGCGATCGCATCGATCTCCAGCCCGCAGTCGAACGGGGTTCCGCCCGCCTGCATGCGCGTCCGCGACGGCAGGTCGTCGTTCGAGTCGAAATAGCTGCGGTAGATCTTGTCGAACGCCGCCTGCTCCTTCTGGTCGCGCAGCCAGACGGTCACCTTCAGCATGTGCGCCATCGAGGAGCCTGCGGCCTCCAGCAGCCACTTCAGGTGGTTCATGACGATGACGGTCTCGTCCTCGATCGACTTCCGCTTGTAGGTCGGCAGCGGCTTACCGTTGGCCCGGGCGTCGCGCAGCTCCTGGCAGAAATCCTCCTGGAACGGCGGCAGGCCGGAGACGTAGACCATGTCGCCCCGGCGGACGCACAGACTGAACGGCCCTCCGGTCTCCGGGACCTTGGGGCTCCGGATAACCTCTTTCTTCACGCGTCTTTCCCCTTCTTTCGGCGCTTTTCCAAGAGTTCGGCCACGATCGGCGCGGTCATGCGCCGCGGCTCGTCGGCGTCGAGCGCGTCGATGCCGGCGCGCGCCGCATCGACCGGGCTCATCGCCTCCCAACTCCGCATCAACTGCTTCTGCGACCGGATGGCGCGCGGGCCGGCCTTCACGATCGGCAGCACGAAACGTTCGACCGCCCTCTCCAGCGCGGCCTTGGGCGCCACCGTCTCGACGAAGCCCCAGCGCTCGGCGGTCTCGGCGTCGATGTTCTCGCCGGTCAGCATGATCTGGCGGGTGCGGCCCCAGCCGATCAGGCCCGGAAACAGGCTCGCCTCGACGACGGACGGCAGGCCGATCGCCACTTCCGGCATGCCGAAGACCGAGGTCTCGCTCGCGACGCGGAGGTCGGCGGCGGCGGCTAGCTCCATGCCGGCGCCGATGCAGTAGCCGTCGATCTTGGCGATCACCGGGACCGGGCAGCGGCGCAGCGCGTCGCAGCAGCGGTGCACCTGGGTCAGGAAGGCGCGCGCGGTCGCCTTGTTCAGCTCCGCCAGCTCGAAGATGTTGGCGCCGCCGACGAAAGCGCGGCCGCCCGCCCCCTCGACGATGACGCAGCGGCAGTCGTCGTCGAGCGAGATCGCCTCGATCGCCGCCACGAACTCGGTCATCATCTGCCGGCTCATGGCGTTGAGGCGCCGGGCGTCGTCGATCACGACGCGGGCGACCTTGCCGCCCTCCGCCCGTTCGACCCAGCTTGTCTTGATCAGTTCGGCCAATGCGGCCCCCCTTCCCCTAGAACAGCGAATAGGCGCCGTCGATCACGAACGTGTCGCCCGAGTGGTAGCGGCTGGCGTCGCTGACGAGGTAGACGGCGATCCCGCCGAAATCCTCCTTCTCGCCCCAACGCCCGGCCGGCACGCGCGGCAGCACGGCCTCCTGGAAGCGGTCCCAGGCGAGCGTGTTGTGCGTCATCGGCGATTCGATCCAGCCCGGCAGGATCGCGTTGGAGCGGATGCCGTGCCGGCCGTATTCGACCGCGAGCGCCCGCGACATGGCGATGACGGCGCCCTTGGTCGCGCCGTAGTGCTCGCCGCGGGCCTGGCCCATGATCGCGGCGAGCGAGGATGTGACGGCGAGCGAGCCGCCCTGCCCGCGTTCCACCATGTGCTTCGCGGCGGCGCGCAGCGTGAAGAAAACGCCGTCCAGGTTGACGTCGAGCACCCGGCGCCATTCCTCGAACGACATGCCAGCGAACCCGTCCTTGGTGGCGCGGCGGTTGGAGGAGACGCCGGCATTGGCGAAGCAGGCGTCGACGTGGCCGAGGAAATCGAGCGTCTCGGCGAACTTGTCGGCGGTGTCCTGCTCGCTCGAAACGTCGGCCTTGAGGCCGAGCGCCTTGACGCCCCGCGCTTTCAGGTTGGCTTCGGCGTCGGCGATCTTTTCCGGATTGGTGCCCCAGACGACGACATCGGCGCCGGCGTCCGCCACGGCTTCCGCCATGCCGAGGCCGATGCCGCTGTTGCCGCCGGTGATCAACACCTTCTTGCCGGCGAGGTTGAAGGGCGCGTAGGCCATGGAAAATCTCCGAATGTGGGCGTCAGGCGACGGGCGGCTTGCCGAGGCGATCGACCGGCCGGCCAAGCACCGCCTCCACCGCCAGCAGCAGGCCGACCGCGTAGATGTCGGCGCCGGTCCGCGCCATCACCTGCAGGCCGACCGGCAGGCCCTGGGCGTCGAGGCCGGCGGGGATGGTGAAGCCGCAGAGTTTCAGGAAATTGCCGACGACCGTGTTCCGAAGCGCGAGCATGTTGCGGTTGACGTAGCGCTTGCCCTCCGCGACCTCCTGCACCGTCGGCGGCGCGATCGGGACGGTCGGGCCGACCAGCGCGTCGACGCACGCTTCGTCCATGCGCCGCGCGGCCGAAGCCTCCATGGCCGCGAGCGCATCGAGCCGGCGCAGATACTCGACAGCCGGCGCCTGCTCGATGGCGGCGAAGCGCTGCAGGACGTTCGGATCGAGGTCCGCGCGCCACTCGGGAAAGCGGTTGTTGACGTTGGCTGCGAATTCCATTCCGGCGACGCCGCCGACCTGGAAGAGTTCGAGCGCGTCCGCCACCTCCGGCAGAAGCACGTCCGAGAGGACGGCGCCCGCGGCTTCGAGTTCCTTGAGCGCCTGCTCCACCGCCTCGGCGATGCCGGGCTCCGCGTCGTCGAAAGCCTGACGGACGACGCCGAGCTTCATGGCCTGGACGCGGCCCGGCCATGCGCGGGCGACGAAGCCCGGATCGCGCCGCGCGACGGGATCGTTCGCCTTGAACGCCGCCGCGACGACGCCCGCGTCGCGAGCACGCCGGCGGTGTCGAGGCTTTCGGACAGTGGCACGATGCCGTCGATCGGCCAGCGGCCGTGCGTCGTCTTCAGGCCGATGCAGCCCGTGAAGCTCGCCGGAACGCGAACCGAGCCCGCCGTGTCGGAGCCGAGCGCCAACGCGGCCGTGCCGGTCCAGAGGCTGACGCCGGCGCCGGAACTGGAGCCGCCGGAGACGCGCTCGGTCCCGCCGCTCCAGGGATTGACCGGGGTCGGATAGTGCGGGTTCGTGCCGATGCCGCCGAAGGCGAACTCGACCGTGTGGGTCTTGCCGGTAATCACGCAGCCGGCGTCGCGGAGCGCGCGGACGACGTGGCCCTCGCCCGGAAACTTCTCGTCGAGCGCGCGGGTCGTGCCCGCGAAGGTGTCGTAGCCTTCGACGACGTAGAGGTCCTTGGCGGAGACGGGAAGGCCGGTCAGCGGCGGCGCGCCGGCATCGACGTCGCGCCGGGCCTGCGCGGCCGCGGCCTCGGCGCGCACGCGCTCCGGCTTCACGATGCGGTAGGCGTTGGAGGCGCGGCTCGCCTCGATCGCCGCGAGCGACTGTTCGGCCGCCGCGACGACGCCCCCGGGCGCCGACAGCATCGCGGCGAGGTCCGCCCACCGGGCGGCATGGAAAGGCGTCGGCATCGGCGGGCGTCCGGCGTAAACGTTTCGTTAACCGCAAGCATAGCGGCGCCGCCGGTCGGCGCAAAAGGGCTTACGCCCAGTTCGCGATCGGGCAAACTTGGCGGATGGAAACGGCGGAGAACGGGAGGACGGCCATGAAGCCTTCGATACTCGACGCGACGCGCATTCAGGCGCGCATCGTCATTCCGATCGTGAAGGAACTGGAGAAGGAATTGGGCAAGGAACGCGCCCACGCCATCGTCGGACGCGCGATCGCGCAGAATTACGTCGCCTGGCGGGACAAGCTGGGCTTCGAGCCCGATAGCCATCCCCGCGACGCGGACGGGTCCGGGCCCGCCTTTCCGGTCGAGCACCGCGTCGTCGAGGACACGGCGGATGCGTACGGCCACGACGTCACAGGCTGCGCCTTCGCGGACTATTTCCGCAGTATCGGCGAGCCGGAGATCGGCGCGCTGATGACCTGCGGCGTCGATTTCGCGGCGGAGGCGCACATGCGTCCGGGCTGGGACTTCGCCCGGACGCAGACGCGCATGCAGGGCGCGCCCTGCTGCGACTTCCGCTGGCGGCGGAAGCGGCCGGACCGGGCCTGAAGATCAGCCCCGGCGGCGGGTCAGTAGGTCCATTCGACCTCGGTGTAGTTCAGCGCGATCTCTTCGGTCGGCCGGTCGTCGGCGTCGCCCGAGGTGGACCAGCTCTTCACGAACACGCGGTCCAGCTGGTAGCCGCCGGCGATCTGGTCGAGGGCGATGTCGGTGATGCTTTCGGGCTTATCGGTCGGCATGTCTGCGAACTCCTTGGCGGTTTGCTTGTCGGAGATGTGGTCCCGGCGCGCGCGGACAAAAGCGACGCCCGTCACACGGGCGCCGCAATCGTTCGCATACTGCGAACTTGGGCGCCGACTGTTCATTCCTGTCGTGTAAACCTATCTGTATCCAGACCGCAGCCGGGACCGCCGCCGTATGGCGCAGCCGAAAGAGACCAATCCGAGAAAGCGTCGAGGCGGGTTCCGCCGCCGCTTTTCGATCTGGCGGGCGCTGGTCAACGCGCGCCTGCGCAAGCGCAGCCTGCAGGGCGGCTTCAAGGTCGGCCTCATC
>DAINCG010000123.1:4795-9626 GCA_036732525.1 Pseudomonadota bacterium
GCGCCTGCGCAACTACCTGCTGACCGGCATCCTGGTCACCGCGCCGATCACCATCACCGTCTGGATCTCCTGGCAGATCCTGCAGTTCTTCGACGCGACCGCGCGCCATCTGGTGCCGGCCGCCTGGTATCCGGACATCGCGATCCCGGGCCTCGGCCTGCTGGTGGTTTTCTTGGGCCTGATCGTCATCGGCGCGCTGACCGCCGGCTTCGTCGGCCGTCTGGTCGTGCGCACCAGCGAGCGCATCCTGAACGGCATGCCGGTGGTGCGCAGCGTGTACGGCGCCGTCAAGCAGATCCTGGAGACCGTGCTGGCCCAGCGCGCCACCGCATTCCGTCAGGTCGTGCTGGTCGAGTATCCCCGGCGCGGCATCTGGGCGGTCGGCTTCGTCAGCGGTCCGACCCGGGGCGAGGTCGCGCGCAAGCTGGAACAGCCCCTGGTCAACGTCTTCCTGCCGACGACGCCGAACCCGACGTCCGGGTTCCTGCTGTTCGTTCCGGCCGAAGACGTGCGCGTGCTCGACATGAGCATCGAGGAAGGCATCAAACTGGTCGTCTCGGGCGGCATCGTCACGCCGTCGGACAACAAGGCGCCGGCGCCGCCGCGCGACCCCGCGACGGCGCCCGACGTCCGGCTGGCGCGGCCGAACGCAGTCGCGGCCGCCGACGACTGACCGGCGAAAGCGTAAGCCCAGTTTCCGCTTGGCGAGCCCGCGCGCCGCAGCCTAAAGTCCCCCCAAAACCACAACGGGTATCCGATATGCGTCTTCGCGCGCCGGCCATCGTTCTTGCCGCCTTGATCGTCGCCAACTGCTCGACGATCGTCGAAGGCACGGACCAGTCAGTCTCCGTCATCACCGAACCGACCGGCGCGCGCTGCGAGTTGGAACGCAAGGGAACGGTCGTCGCCATCGTCAACCCGACGCCGGGTACGGCGCAGGTCGACAAGTCGAAAGACAACATCGCCGTCGAATGCCAGAAGGACGGCTACCAGCGGACCGTCGCCCCGCTCTTGTCGAAGTTCCAGGGCATGACGTTCGGCAACATCCTGTTCGGCGGCCTCATCGGCCTCGCCGTCGACGCAAGTTCCGGCGCGATGAACGAATACCCGCCCAGCATCACGCTCCACCTGCCGCCGGAGGTGTTCGAGAGCCCGGAAGAGCGCGATCGCTTCTATGACGACCGCATCGCGGACGTCAGGGCCGACGCTGCAGCCGCGCGCAAGGCGGCAGAGAACAACTGCGCCACGAGCCAGGGCGAAGCCAAGGACTGCACGCTTCGCTACCAGGCGATCGACGCCGAGCGCGAACGCAGCATCCAAGCGCTCGAAGCCGAACGCGCGGCGGCCAGGGTCAAGGACGTGAGCTGACGGAGGCGGGCATCCGCTCTTCCCCGAAATCGTCAAGGCCGGCCGCCGTCATTTTCGACTGCGACGGCGTGCTGGTCGATTCGGAGACGATCTACATCGACGTCGAAACCCGGATCCTGGCGGAGATCGGGCTGATCTACGATCCGGTCGACTACCAGACGCGGTTCACGGGTCTCGGCGGCAAGGACTTCGCGGCGGCGCTCGCGGCGGATTGCGCGCGTCGGGGCCTGGGCCCCTTTCCGGACGACTTCGTCGAACGCAGCCGGGCTGCCTGCAATGCGCGCTTCGCGACCGAGCTGCGGGCCGTGCCGGGCTTGCTTGAGTTCGTGGATGCGCACGGCGCGCGGCACGCCGTCGCCTCGTCGAGCCCACCGGATGCGCTGCGCTACAAGCTGCGGCTGACCGGCTTGGAAGCGCGCTTCGACCCACACATCTATTCTGGCGCGGAGGTCCCGCGCGGGAAGCCGGCGCCGGACCTCTTTCTGATGGCGGCCGCGCGGCTCGGCGTGACGCCCGAGCACTGCGTCGTCGTCGAAGACAGCGCCAACGGCGTGATCGCAGCCAAGGCGGCGGGCATGACCGCCTGGGGCTTCACCGGCGCGGGCCATGCGACGGCGGACGCCGCGGGGCGCCTGGCGGCGGCGGGCGCCGACCGGACCTTCGCGAGCTTCCGGGAGATGGCCGCCGCCTGGGCCGCACGGCAAGATCAGTAGCGGTCGATCCGGAAGGGACGGAGGTCGATCGACGGCGCCTCCCCCGCGACGAGACGCGCGATGTGCTTGCCGGTGACCGCCCCGCCGGTCAGGCCGAGATGGCCGTGCCCGAAGGCGTAGAAGACGCGGGCGTGCTTCGGCGAGGCGGAAATCACCGGCAGTGAGTCCGGCGTCGCCGGTCGCTGCCCCATCCAACGCTCGGCCCCGTCGACGTCGACCTCCCGGAACACCTGCCGGGCATGGGCGAGCAGCTTTTCGGCGCGTCCCCAGGTCGGCGGCGCTTCGAGGCCGGCGAACTCCACGGTGCCCGCGAGTCGAAGCCCCGCCTCCATCGTCGTCGTCATGAAGCGGCGTTCGTTGAAACTGACCGGCCGGCGCGTCGTGAAACCGGGCCTGGGCAGCATCATGTGGTAACCGCGCTCGCTTTCGAGCGGGAAGGGATCGCCCAGTTGCTTCGACAGGCGCGCCGACCAGGCGCCCGCCGCGACGACGAGACGGTCGACCGGCCGGTCGCCGGCGTCGGTCCGGAGCGTAGCGGGGCCATCCGCGGCCATCTCGAAGCCCGTGACCCGCGCCCGCACGAACTCCGCCCCGCGCGCGCGGGCCGCCTCCGCGTAGGCTTCCGTCAGCGCGCCCGGATTGATCGTGTGGCCGCTGTTCGGCGCCCAGGTCGCGTGGCGGAAGATCGGCGCGAGACCGGGCTCGAGCTGGGCGATTTCCTCGGGACCGAGTTCATGGATCTCGTGGCCGTATTCCCGCATGCGCGCCCGCCCGGCGGCGTCCGCGGCGAAGGCGGCGTCGGTCTCGTAGACGGTGAGCGCGCCCTGGCGTTGAACGAGACGCTTGACCCCTGCGATCTCGGCCAGTTCCTCATGCGCGTCGATCACGGGCGCATGCAGCGCGGCGAGCGCTTTCGCCTGTTCGGCGATACGGGCCGGCGTTCCGGCGGCGACGAACCGCATGAGCCAGGGCGCCGCCTTCGGCAGGTATCCCAGCCGCAGCGCCAGCGGCCCGAGCGGGTCGAGCAGCCAGCCGGGGATCTGCTTCAGCACGCCGGGCCCGGCCATCGGATTGATCGACTGCGGGCTGATTGCGCCGGCGTTGCCGTAGGACGTCTGCGTCCCCGGCGCCTCCGGATCGACGACCGCGACGCGCCAGCCCTCGAGAACCAGCGAGAGGGCCGTCGCCGAGCCGACGATGCCGGCGCCGATGACGGTCACATGCCCCGATCGCTCCGCCGTCATCGTTCGCCGCTCCCTTGCAAGGGCAGTCCCTGTCGCCGCCCAAAATTCGCCGCAAATCTCGCATACTCAAAGGCTTTAGCGCTATAGTCGCCACAAAAAGCGGCGATCCGGCGCGACACGCCGCAACTCAGGAGGCAACGCTACGCCAATGCAGGCGACATTCGTCACGGCGGCGCTGGCCGTGGTCGTGGCCGCAAGTCTGTCGATCCCCACAAGCGCCGATGACGCTTTTCAGCCCATTACGTCGGAAGGACGGTTCCGCGACGCCGTCGTCGACCGGAAACTCGCCTGGGGCGGCCGCGCCACCATGACCATCGGCGGCTCCGGCCGCGTCTCCGGCATCGTGTCCGGCCGCGCCATTGCGGGCGCCTGGGAATGGCGGAACAGCATGTACTGCCGCGAACTCGACGGCCGCGGCAGCTTGCCGAGCGTCGATTGCGAGACGGTGGCCCTGAAGAACGAGACCGTCCGCTTCACCGGCGACGCCGGCCAGGGAACCGCGCGCGACTGGCGCGTAACGCCCTGACAGCGGCGGTGCTGCGCGGTCAGCCCTTAGCCTGCGCCTTCGCCCAGCCGTCGCGCAAACCGATCGCCCGGATATACGCCCCCGATTTGGCGTCCCGACTGAAATAGCCGAGCCGCTCGAACTGCACCGCCGCGCCCGGCGGGGCGTCGGCGAGCGACGGCTCCAGCCGACAGCCGCGCAGCACTTCGAGCGACGCCGGGTTGAGGTCGTCCAGCGGATCGCCGGTCGCCGCCGACGGGCTTTCCGACAGAAAGAGCTGATCGACCAGCCAGGCGTCCGCGACATGGGCGTGCGCGTCCGAAACCCAGTGGATCGTGCCCTTGACCTTGCGGCCGTCGGGGGCGTCGCCGCCGCGGGTCAGGGGATCGTAGCTGCAGATCAGCTCGACCACCTCGCCCGCCGCGTCCTTCACGACCTCTTCGCAGGTCACGAAATAGGCGAAGCGCAGGCGGACCTCCCGGCCGGGCGCGAGGCGGAAGAACTTGCGCGGCGGATCTTCCATGAAGTCGTCCCGCTCGATCCAGAGCGCGCCGGAGAACGGGATCTCCCGCGTTCCGAGCTCCGGCCGGCCGGGTTGATTCTGCGCCGTCAACATCTCCACCTGGCCGGCCGGCCAGTTGCGGATGGTGACCTTGAGCGGCCGCAGCACCGCCATGCGGCGTTCCGCATGCGTGTTCAGATGCTCACGGATGGAATGGTCGAGCATCGCCATCTCGACCGTGCTGTCGCTGCGCGCCACGGCAAGCTGGCCGACGAAGTCCCGGATCGCGGCCGGCGGCACACCGCGCCGGCGCAGCCCCGTCAGCGTCGGCATGCGCGGGTCGTCCCAACCCAGGACGTGGCCTTCCGTGACCAGACGGGTCAGCACGCGCTTCGAGAGCACCGTGTGGGTCAGGTTCAGGCGGGCGAACTCGTACTGCCGGGGCGTGGCCGGCGTCGGCAGCTTCTCGATCAGCCAGTCGTAGAGCGGGCGGTGATCC
>DAINCG010000123.1:9636-11870 GCA_036732525.1 Pseudomonadota bacterium
GCGAACTCCAGCGTGCAGAGCGAGTGGGTGATGCCCTCGATCGCGTCCGACTGGCCGTGGGCATAGTCGTAGGTCGGATAGATCTTCCAGGCGTCGCCCGTGCGCGGATGCACGGCGTGCTTGATCCGATAGAGCGCCGGATCGCGCAGGTTCATGTTGCCGCTCGCCATGTCGATCTTGGCGCGGAGCGTGCGGGCGCCCTCGGGGAACTCGCCGGCGCGCATGCGGCGGAAGAGGTCCAGGTTCTCCGCCGGCGGCGAGTCCCGGCGCGGGCTCGGCCGGCCGGGCTCCGTCAGCGTGCCGCGGTACTCCCGCATCTGCTCGCCCGAAAGGTCGCAGACATAGGCGTCGCCCGACTGGATCAGCAGTTCGGCCCAGTCATAGAGCTGATCGAAATAGTCGGAGGCGTGATAGAGATGCCCGCCCCAGTCGAAGCCGAGCCACCGGACGTCCTGTTGGATGCCGTCGATGAAGGCCTGCTCTTCCTTGGCAGGATTGGTGTCGTCGAAACGGAGGTGGCAGCGGCCGCCGAACTCCGCCGCGACGCCGAAGTTCAGGCAGATGGACTTGGCGTGGCCGATATGCAGATAGCCGTTCGGCTCCGGCGGAAAGCGTGTGACGACGCCCTTGTGCCGGCCGGACGCCAGGTCGGCGCGAATGGTTTCGCGCACGAAATCGTCGCGGGGGACGGCGGGCGCATCGGCGTCGGCTTCGGCCATGGGTCGCTTCAATCCGGCTGGATCGGCCCGCACGCCTCCGGGCGGTCAGGACGATCGCTTTGGTAGAGGTCGCGCAGCGGCGACGACAGTCGCCAGCGTTATGCCGAAGCGCCGCCGTTCGGTCCAGACTTGTCGCGCGCTTCGGCCGCGCGCGTTTCCCTGAGGATCATGGGCGTCTGGGCGAGCGAGAAGAGCAGCGTGAGGCCAAGCAGGCCGAACACCTTGAAATTCACCCAGAAATCCGTCGATTGGGTCCGCCAGACGATTTCGTTGAGCACCGCCATTGCCGCAAAGAATACGCCATAGCGGAACGTGATCTTCCGCCAGCCGGCGGCGCTGAGCGTCCAGGCGGCGCCCAGAACCGGTTGCAGCAAGGCGCGGCCGAACAGCAATCCGCCGAGCAAGACCGCCGCAAACAGCGCCTGCACGATCGTCGGCTTCATCTTGATGAAGGTCTCGTCCTGCAGCCAAAGCGTCAGGCCGCCGAAAATGCCGACGATCAGCGCCGTGACCAGCGGCATCCAAGGAATGCGCCGCTCAATCGCAAAGAGCGCGACGGTCGCGACGGCCGTCGCGGCCATCAGGCAGACCGTCGCGGTCATCAGGTCGGCCAGGAAGTAGCCCACGAGAAACGCGCCGAGCGGACCGTAGTCCGCCAGCGGCTTCAACCAGGCGGGCGCGCGCTGGGACATGTCTGGGTTCAGGCCTTTCGCGGTCGGGGTCGGAAACCTGTCGCCGCGTTCTTGCCGCCCGGCGGCGGGGCTCGTCAAGCGGCGGCGGCCAGGCAATCGTCCGGCAGCACGGCCTCGAACCGCGCGGCGACCGCCTCGGGCGCTTCGTCGAAGCGAATGCCGATGGCGTCGTCGCTCTGCCAGCAGACCTCCGCTTCGAACATGCCGAGCCGGCCGAGCAGGAAGCGGCAGCGGCCATCCCGCGGCTTGAAGGCGCCGACCGGCCGGGCGCGCACGCCGTTCGCCGAGACGTCGATCACCTGGCAGTCCAGGCAGGCGTCCTTCGTGTAGATCAGTCCGGATTCCAAGATCGGGTAGCGGCGATAGCGACGCCGCTCCGCATCCAGCGCATTCACCCCGTGCATGTGCGACGCCCCCGATCCAAAGTTTCGCGAATGAAGCATGGGCGGCGCCGGATTGCGATTGCGTTAACGCCCCGGCGCCCCGGGCGATAAGACTTCAGCAAGTCTGCCCGCTGCGGCGCCGGAGAGCTCCGGCGCCGCCGCGCCGAGGTTCATGGCGAGCGTCGCCAGCGTTCTGGCCGCCGGGCGGCCCGCGCGGACCGGGTCGGGCGCGCGACACGCCACCGCATGCTCCGCGGCCAGCTCCGACGCCTTCGCCGCTGCGTAGGCCGCTGCGTCGCCGCCGCGCTTCAAGCGCCGCCGATGGGCGCGCCGCCGCCGCGCCATGGCCCGGGCGGCCTGCGTCGCGCGATCGAAGCGGGCCAAGTCCGGCGGCCGCAGCCGACGGCCGGCCGCGGCGGCGGCGGCGGCCCAGAGCACGC
>DAINCG010000124.1:0-5716 GCA_036732525.1 Pseudomonadota bacterium
ACGTGCGCGCCATTACCGTGGGCGACGACGGCGCCTTCGGCGGCATGGCGAAGGGCGCGGTCTTCGTCGACCACACCACGGCGTCGGCCGAGATTGCGCGCGAGCTTTATGCGTCCGCCAAGGATGCGGGCATCGATTTCGTCGACGCGCCCGTCTCCGGCGGCCAGGCCGGCGCCGAGAACGGCGTGCTGACAGTGATGTGCGGCGGCGACCAGGCGCCGTTCGACAAGGCGAAGCCGCTGATGGATTGCTATGGCCGCGCCGTCACGCTGATCGGGCCCTCGGGCAGCGGGCAGCTTGCAAAAATGGTCAACCAGATCTGCATTGCCGGCCTGGTCCAGGGCCTCTCCGAAGGCGTCAATTTCGGCATTAAGGCCGGGCTCGACATGAGCATCGTGCTCGACGTGATTTCGAAAGGCGCCGCCGGTTCCTGGCAGATGGAGAACCGCGGCTCGACCATGGTCGAGGGCAAGTTCGATTTCGGCTTCGCGGTCAACTGGATGCGGAAGGATCTGCGCATCGCCATGCAGGAAGGCGAGCGCAACGGCGCGCGGCTGCCGGCGACCGCGCTGATCGACCAGTTCTACAAGAACGTGCAGCAGGACGGCGGCGGGCGCTGGGATACCTCCAGCCTGATCCACCTACTTTCCAAGTAGGGCGGTGCGCCGGGCTTCCAGCTTGGCAGCGTCCCAGGCGGCGTCCTGAGCCGACAGTTCGGCCTTCGCCGGATCGACGCCCTGGCGGCGCAGGCGGGTTTCCATCGCCCGAAAGCGGCGCTCGAACTTGCCGTTCGCCGCTTTCAGGGCCGCGTCCGGATCGACATCGAGCTTCCGCGCGAGGTTGACGGCCGCGAACAGGAGATCGCCGACTTCGTCTGCCGTTGCGACGTCGCCCTGCGGTACGGCCTTGACGACTTCCAGCATCTCCTCATGCGTCTTGGCGAGCGCGTCGCGCCAGTCCGGGAAATCGAAGCCGATCCGCGCGGCCCGCTTCTGCAGTTTGGCGGCGCGCGCCAGCGGCGGCAGGCTGTTGGCGACGCCGTCGAGGGCGCTTGGCTCCGCTGCCGCGGCGCCTGGCTTGGCGCGCCGCTCGGCGGCCTTGATGTCCTCCCAGCGGGCTGGACCTTCGGCCGGATCGCCGCCGGCCGCGAAGATGTGCGGGTGCCGGCGGATCATCTTGTCGGCGATGGCGTTCGCGACGTCCGGAAAGGCGAAGTCGCCGGCTTCATGGGCGATCTGGGCCTGGAACACGACCTGCAGCAGCAGGTCGCCCAACTCGTCGCGCAGGTCGGCGAGGTCGCCTCGCTCGATCGCGTCCTCTGCCTCGTAGGCTTCCTCGATCGTGTAGGGGGCGATCGTCGCGTGCGTCTGCACGAGGTCCCAGGGGCAACCGTCGACCGGATCGCGCAGCCGGCGCATGACCTCGATCAGCCTGTTGAGGGCTTCGGCGGAAGCGTCGGCGACGGCCATACCATGATTCCTCCATGATTGCAGGCGCAAACTAGAAGCTGTTCTCGCGTGGGGAAACCGAGACGATTGGCAAAAGTCTTGCCGATCCTCATTCGCCCGATCTTCAGGCCGGGCGTCAGGCCCCAATGGCGCACGCGCGGTTGGCGTCGGCGTCCGGCTCGCCTATCTTCCCGCCAAACCGCAGTTCGGAGGCATCGGATGCGTCGCATCGCAATGGCACTTGTTTCGGGTCTGGCCGTCGCTTGGAGCGCTGCCGCGCTCGCCCAGGCGCCGGAGAAGTTTCCGCTGGAACTGAACAGGCTGGAACAGGACGGCGAGATCTGCCGCGTCTATCTCAAGGTGCAGAACCCGGAAGCGACCGAGGTCAAGGCGTTCAAGCTCGATCTCGTCTTCTTCGACCAGGAGGAGATCATCCGCAATCGCCTCTACGTCGAACTGGGGCCGCTCGCCCCGTCGAAGACCGCCGTCCGCCTGTTCGACATCCCGGACTTTCAGTGCGGCGCACTGGGTTCGATTTTGGTGAACGACGTCGTCGCCTGCGCCGACGCCGCCGGCGAGCAGCTGAACTGTCTCGGCCGCCTCGATCTGAGTTCGAAGGCCGGCGTCGCGTTGAACTACTGACGGGCGGGCGCCTCCCGATCAGAAATTATCGAGCGTCAGGATGGTCGCTTCGGCTTCCGCTTCGATCGTCGCCGCCATCCAGAGGCCGCCCGACAAGGCTGTCAGGTCGAGAAGGCGCGGCGCGCCGGCCTTGAGATTGAGTTCGACGCCGGCCGGATTGAGCCGGTCCGCAAGTTTGTCGGCGGCGGCCTGCGCTTCCGTCTGGCCCAATCGATAGGCGGGCTCCAATCCGACCTGCGCGCGGGACTCGATCGCCCGCGCGATCCGGTCGCCGGCCAGCCAGACAGCGACGCGGGACAGGGTCTGGCTGGTTTCGGGCGTCAGACGGACGTCTTCGAGCGCGAGCGTCGCCCGATCTTCGCTGAGGCGCGGGCGCGCCGTCACATAGAGCGTGCCGCGCACCGGGAACGGCAGGAACCAGCGCCGGCGGACCGCCCTGACGTCGACTGCGGCCACGATGCGTCTTTCCGGGCCGGGCGAAAGCCTGACGGCTTCGATTTCGGCGGAGGCTTTCGTGTCCCCTTTGCCGACGGGGAACGCGCCTTCGGCGAGCTTCGCCGCGATCAGGGCGTTCAGGCTGTCCCATTCCGCGTAAGCCGGCAGGACGACCTTGATCCGGCCGATCTCCGGCGCGCCGCCAAGCTCCAGGTCGGGCAGAGGACCGGGCTCGGGCGCGGCGGGGGCCGCTCCGGCGAGGACGGCCGCCGTCCGAGCCTCGATCGACAGTGCGATCTTGACGCCGTCCGGTCCGATCTCCGGCTGCGACGCGCGCACCGCCGTGGGCGAGACGGTTAGGAAAGCGGGTTGCGGCGCCTGGAGTTCGACGACGCGATGGAGGCTGTCCCAAATCTTCGTCGCGGCCGTCTTCAGGACGGGATTGCGTTCGAGATCGCGCTCCAGCTGTTCCCGGGCTTCCGCCAGCTTTGCGTCGAGGCGCGGCTGCAGCACGCTGCGAAAAGACACGGTCTTGACCCTGGCGATTTCCGCCTCCGCCTTGGTCACGCGCGCCTTTGCGGTCAGGTTGGGCTGAAAGAACCAGTCCGGCTTCAGTTGGGGCCTGGCCGTCATGTCGGCATCGCCGGCGAGGTCGGCGGACTGGCTGAAATCGAACTCGGTCAACAGCAAGTCCACCCGGCCCGAAACCGTCGCGTCGCCTTGGATATGCGTCGTCGCCGCAAGTCGTCCCGCCTCGGCGCGCAGTGCGATCGGACCGCGCTCGAAGCGCCAGTCCAGGGAATCCCGAACGACCGGTCGGCCGATATTGACGGGTTGCCGACCGGACAACGACGTCGGCGCTTCGGTCTCCAGGCGCGCTTCGATGGCGGGGATCGGAATGCGGACGGTCAGGCCGACGATCGAATTTTCCGGCGCCGCGGCAGGCGTCGTCGGCGCTTCCGGGATCGGCGGCGGCGCAACCTCGATCTCCTGCTCGATCCACGGCAGGTTGATCCAGGCGGCGGAGACGGGCGCGCTAGCCATGATGGCGACGCTCGCGAACGCGACGGCAAGCGCTCGACGACCAAAAACCGGCTTCGACATTCAAGGGGGCTCCGTCGGCTTTGCGGGCCGAAGCAGCAAGACAGCGAACGCCAGCAGCGCGGCGGCGGCAAGGAGCGTGACGGCCAGCAGCGTAAGTGGCGTCCCGTAGCGATGCCAGTCGATGCCCCGGCACGGGTCGTCTTTGCCCTTCTCGGGCGGCTCGCCGTTGCAGGCGCGGAGCCGCCAGTTCGCGGCTTTTCCATGCGCCTCCGTCGTCTGCAGCACCGGGTCGTTCCAACGGGCGCCGATCCACGGAAAGGCCTCGTATGGCCGCACCTCCACATTCGCCGAGAGTGATTCCAGCTGGTTCTGAATGCGTCCGTACTTCGCGACTTTCTTTTCCAGATGAACGATGGCCACACATGGCGCTATTACAAACAGAACCAGCGTGACGACCAGGTAGAGCCGGACCTCCAGGCTCGACCGGTCGAACGGTCCGTCGTCCGTTTCGGAAAGCCAGAAGATCGGGATGCGCGCAATGCGAGGCGCGGCGCGGTTCTTGTTGGCGTATACGGCGGCGACGAAGCAACTCGCGGTCATGAGCACGGCGACAAAGAAGGCGGCGAAGATCGCGGCCACAACCGGACGCTCTTCGATCGGGTCGCCGAAGATCGCGACGCCCTGGGTCTGCGCCACCGTAATGGCGCCGATCGCGAGCGCCAGAGCGCTCAGCGCCGACCAGAGCTTCGATAGGGTCGCCTGCTCCATTCGCGGCGTTCCTGGATGGACGATCTGCCAACCAAGGATAGAGCGGTGCGCCGCCCTGGCGCAATTATGGCGTTGCTAGAGCTGCGTCGGGTTCGGCGCGTCGCCGTAGACGGCCTTCGGGTCAAAAACCTTCTCGGTTTCCTCGAACTTCAGCGGGTCCGAACCGTCGCCGCCGATCGGGACGGAGCGGTAGAAGCACGACCGGTAGCCCACATGGCAGCTGGCGCCGCCCGCGACATCGACGCGCAGCCAGACACAGTCCTGGTCGTCGTCGATGCGCAACTCCCGCACCGTCTGGACAAGGCCGCTCGTCGCCCCCTTGTGCCAGAGCGCCTTTCGGCTGCGGCTGTAGTAATGCGCTTCGCCGATTTCGATGGTGCGGGTCAGGGCTTCGGCGTTCATATAGCCGTGCATCAGCACTTCGCCCGACTCGTAGTCGGTCGTGACGACGGGGATGAGGCCGTTCGCGTCGAACTTGGGCGCGAGTTCGACGCCTTCCTCGACCTGCTCGATGCTGACGCGGGGCGCAAAGCCTGAATTCGCCATTGTGGCGGCTCCATGTGCGGCTGGTTGTTTCACTGATTGGCGCTATACATACTTATCGAAGGCCGCATTTCCAAGTGAGCGGCGGCCATCCACGCCAGGAGCGAGAATGTCTTCCGATTCGAACGCAGCTTTGGCCGAGCCGGAACTCTCGGCCGAGGAAGCGCAACAGGAAATCGTCGACGAATTCGCCATGTTCGACGATTGGACGGAACGCTACCGCTATATCATCGATCTCGGCCGCGATCTCGACCAGCTGGCGGAGGATCGGCGCAGCGACGACAAGCTGATCCGCGGATGCCAGTCGCGCGTCTGGCTCGACTATCGCGAGGGCGATGGGCGGATCGCGTTCAGCGCGGCGACGGACGCGGCGATCGTCGCCGGCCTGA
Organism: Pseudomonadota bacterium; assembly: GCA_036732525.1. Taxonomy (GTDB): domain Bacteria; phylum Pseudomonadota; class Alphaproteobacteria; order Bin95; family Bin95; genus VMCJ01. Next base: position 5,270 of record DAINCG010000124.1, read on the forward strand.
TCGCGCTCGTGCTGCGCGTCTACAATAACCGCCAGCCGGCGGAGATATCCCGGACGGAGCCGTGGTTCGTTCGCGAAATCGGCCTGCAGGAACATCTGAGCCCGACCCGTTCGAACGGCCTGCACGCCATGCTGGGCAAGATCAAGAGCATCGCGGAGGCGGCGGCATGAGCGATGACGCAATGCGGCGGCTCTACAGCGAAAAGGTGATGGAGCTCGCGAACGACATTCCCTTGCAGCGCCGCCTGGACGACCCCGATGCGACCGTCGAGCGGCGGAGCCCGCTTTGCGGCAGCCGCATCACCGTCGACCTCAAACTGGCGGACGGCAAGGTCGCCGATTATGGCCACGTCGTCCGGGCCTGCACGCTCGGCCAGGCGGCTGCGTCGATCATGGCGCGGCGGGTGGTCGGGGCCGACGCGGAGACGCTCAAGCGAACGGCCGAGGC
>DAINCG010000124.1:5752-11774 GCA_036732525.1 Pseudomonadota bacterium
CCTGAAGGAAGGGGGCGAGCCGCCGGAGTATCTCTGGCCGGAACTCGCCTACCTTGCGCCCGCCCACGCCTACAAGTCCCGCCACGGCTCCGTCCTGTTGGCGTTCGAGGCGGTGGAAGAGGCGATCCGGCAAATTACGGCGAAACGGGAAGCGACGGTTGGCTGAACAGTATGATCTGGTGATTTCCGCGGGCGCGATGGCGACGCCAGGCGGCATGGCCGAGGGCGATATCGGCGTCCGCGACGGCCGCATCGCCGCGTTTGCGGGTCTCGGCAGCCTGTCCGGAGGCAGGCACATCGACGCCAGGGCGTTGACGGTGTTGCCTGGGGTCATCGACACCCAGGTGCATTTCCGGGAGCCCGGCGGCGAGCACAAGGAAGACCTCGCGACCGGCGCGGCGGCGGCGGCAATGGGCGGGGTCACCGGCGTCTTCGAGATGCCGAACACCAACCCCTCGACCGACAGCCCGGAAGCGCTACAAGACAAGCTCGACCGGGCGGCGGGCCGCATGTGGGTCGAGCACGCCTTCTATGTCGGCGCGACCGACCGCAATCTCGACGACCTCGGGGCTCTCGAACTTCGACCGGGCACGTCTGGCGTCAAGATCTTCATGGGAAGCTCGACCGGCGGGCTCTTGCTGGAAGACGACGCGAACCTCGTGAAAGCGCTGGCGAACGGCCGCCGCCGCGTCGCGATCCACGCCGAGGACGAGCCGCGGCTCCGGGAGCGGAAGCATGTCGCCGAAGCGGCGGGCCACCCGCGCGCCCATCCCGAGTGGCGCGACGTCGAGACGGCGCTGACCGCGACCCGGCGATTGATCAAGGCGGCGCGTACCACGGGCCGGCGTGTTCATGTCCTGCATGTGACGACGGCCGACGAGATGGCCTATCTCGCCGAGCACAAGGATATCGCGACCGTCGAGACGACGCCCAATCACCTGACGCTCGTGGCGCCGGACTGCTACGACCGGCTGGGCGCGCGCGCCCAGATGAACCCGCCCGTGCGCGACGCCCGGCATCAGGCGGCGATCTGGAAGGCGATCAACGACGGCGTCGTCGACATCCTGGGATCGGACCACGCGCCACATACGCTCGAAGAGAAAGCGAAGCCCTATCCGGCAAGCCCGTCCGGGATGCCGGGCGTCCAGACGCTCGTGCCGGTGATGCTGACGCATGTGAACGACGGGAAGCTGACGCTCGGCCGCTTCGTCGATCTCGTCTGCCACGGACCGAACCGGGCCTTCGGGATCGCCCGCAAGGGTCGGCTGGCGCTCGGCTATGACGCCGACTTCACCATCGTCGACATGGCGGCCGATTGGGAGATCACCGACGACTGGATCGAAAGCCGCTGCGGCTGGACGCCCTATGCGGGCTTCCGGGCGAGCGCCAAGCCGGTCGCGACCATCATCCGCGGCATGGACGTCATGCGGGACGGCGCCTTGCAGGGCGCGCCCGCAGGACGGCCGATGCAGTTTCACGATACCCTCAAGGCCTGACCCATATGATCATCGATTGCCATGCCCATTTCGCGCCGGAGGCGATGTTCCGGCGGCTGGAAAAGGACATCGCGAAGTTCCCGTCCGTCGAGCTTCTGGCGAGCGAAGGCAAGTATCGGCTCTCGTTCAAGGGCCGGACGCCGACGCGGCCCGTGATGCCGCGGCTGCGCGAGACCGAGCAGCGCTACGGCTGGATGGAGGAGGCGGGGCTGGAGCTGCAGGTCGTCGGCGGCTGGCTCGATGCGTTCGGCTATGAACTGCCGGCGGAAGAGGGCGAGGCCTGGTCGCGCTTCACCAATGACGTGCTGCTGGAAGCCTGCGCGGCGGAGCCGAAGCTGTTCCCGCTGGCCACCGTGCCGCTTCAGGACGGCGAGCGCGCCGCGCGGGTGCTGCAGGACGCCATGGCCGCCGGCGCCCGCGGCGCGATGATCGGCACCCAGCCGCAGGGTGTGGGCCTCGGCTTGAAGGCCGGTCTGGACGATCCGGAACTAGCGCCCTTCTGGGCGGCGGCGTCCGATCTTGGCGCGGCAGTCTTCATCCATCCCGAGTACGACACGCTCGATCAGCGCGTGACGGCCTACGACATGGTCAACGCGGTCGCGCGGATCAACGACCTGACGACCGGGGTCGCCCGGATCGTCTATGGCGGCATTCCCTCCAGGCACCCGGGCGCCAAGATCGTGATCGCGACCGGGGGCGCCGCGCTGCCCTATGCGCTTGGCCGGATGATGCGGCATCACGAACTCCACCCGGACGACATGGCCGAACCGTCGGCGGAGTTTCGACGCCTCTACTTCGACACCATCGTCTTCGAGCCGGAGACGCTGGAGTACCTGGCCGCCAAGGTCGGCGTCGACCGGATCATGCTGGGTTCCGACTGGCCGTTTCCGATCGGCGATTTCGCGCCGCGCAAGGTCGTCGAGGCGGCGCATTTCGGCGATGCGGACAAGGCGGCGATCATGGGCGGCAACGCCGCTCGCATCTTCGGGATAGAGCGATGAGCGAGATTGCAGAACGCGTCGCGGCGCGCGGCCGCCGGATCCTGAAGGATCTGGTCGGCTTCGACACGGTCAGCCACCGGTCCAACTTGGAACTGATCGCCTATATCGAGGCCTATTTCGCCGACCTCGGCATCGAGACCGAGCGCGTCTACAGCGACGACAAGCAGAAGGCGAACCTGTTCGCGACGATCGGGCCGGAGACGGATGGCGGGCTGATCCTCTCCGGCCACGTCGACGTCGTGCCGGTCGAGGGCCAGGCTTGGACGCACGATCCGTTCGATCTGATCGAGCGGGACGCGAAGCTGTTCGGCCGCGGCGCCTGCGACATGAAGGGCTTCGTCGCGATGGCGCTCGCGGCGGCGCCGGAGTTCCAGAAGGCCGGACTCGCGAAGCCGGTCCACTACGCCATTTCCTATGACGAGGAAGTCGGCTGCATCGGAGTGCGCGGCCTGATCGAGGAGCTCAGCCAGCGAACCATGCGGCCTGGCATGTGCATTGTCGGCGAACCGACCAGCATGATGCCGGTGGTCGCGCACAAGGGTAAATGGAGCTATCGGGCCCATGTGACCGGCCTGGAGCGTCATTCGAGCCTGGCGCCCGAGGGCGTGAACGCCGTCGAATACGCCGCCGAGGCGATCGTCTTTCTGAAGAACATGATGCGGGAGAAGATCGAAGCGGGCGCCCGCGACGAGATGTTCGATATGCCGCATACCACCATTCACACCGGTGTCGTCTCCGGCGGATCGGCGGTCAACATCGTGCCGAACCACTGCACCTTCGATTTCGAGTGGCGCTATATCCCGGCCGACCGGCCGGAAGACATCATGTCGCGCTTCGAGACGTTCATCCGGGAGGACCTGGAGCCGCGAATGAAAGCGGTCGATCCGTCATGCGGATTCGAACTCGTGCAGCGGTCGGTGATCCCGGGTCTGGATATCGATCCGGACCACGACGTCGTGCGTCTCGCCAAGGCCTGTGCCGCGCGCAACGATCACGGCAAGGTGGCCTATGGGACGGAGGCCGGACTGTTCCAGGGCGGCGGAATTCCGACTGTCGTTTGCGGCCCCGGCGACATCGCGCAGGCGCACCGACCGGACGAGTTCATCGCGCTTGAGCAGATCGATCGCGCCGGCGCATTCTTCGAACGGCTTGTCGATCGCTGGTCGTCGCCAGCCTGACGCGGTTGAGACCGCAGGCCTTTTTTTTCGGGCTTAAGCCCGGATCATGCTACGACGAATAGCCCACAGGCGCGTCTTCGACGGTCAGGCTGTCTTGTCGCACGGCGATGTCGTTGGAAATTTGGTGACCCCAACGGGACTCGAACCCGTGTTTTCGGCGTGAGAGGCCGACGTCCTGGACCGCTAGACGATGGGGCCGCGCGGGAGCGCGCACTTATGGCGGAAAGGCCGTCGACGCGCAAGGGGCCGTTTCGGCGAATCCCATGTCGACGTGGTTACCAAACGTTAACTATTTCGGCCTTAGCGTCGCATTAACTGGCGGAGTGGATGATATGACTGCTTCAGCGAACACGGGTGATGGGGCGAAGAAGACCATTCTGATCGTCGAGGACAACCCGTTGAACATGAAACTGTTCAACGACGTCCTTGAGGGCAGCGGCTATCGGACGCTGTCCACGAACGACGGCCGGACGGCGATGGCGATGGCCGAAGCCGACAGGCCCGATCTGATCTTGATGGACATCGAGCTTCCCGAAGTGAACGGACTGGAAGTCACGCGGTGGATCAAGGACAAAGAAAATCTGCGCGACATTCCGATCATCGCCGTCACGGCCCTCGCCATGCGTGGAGACGAAGAGCGCATCCGCCGCGGCGGGTGTGAGGGTTACATCTCCAAGCCGATCACGGTTAAGCGGTTCCTCGAAACCGTCAACCAGCATATCGGGTGACATGACGGAGCGCCGCTCATGACCGGCCGGGTCCTCGTCGTCGATGATATTCCGATCAATCAGCGGCTGCTCGCAGCCCGGCTGACGGCGGAGTATTATGAGGTGCAGTGCGCCGGAAGCGGCGCCGAAGCCCTCGAAATGATGGCGGCCGAACATCCAGACGTCGTGCTGCTCGACGTCATGATGCCCGGCATGACCGGGTTCGAGGTCTGTGAGCGCATCAAGCAGAACCCGGATTACGGCCACGTGCCGGTTGTCATGGTGACGGCGCTCGATTCGGTCGAAGATCGGGTGCGCGGCCTCGAAGCTGGGGCCGACGAGTTCCTCTCCAAGCCCGTCAATGACGTGGCCCTGCTGACGCGGGTGCGGGCGCTGACCCGCTTTAAGCGTATTCTCGACGAACTGAAGCTGCGCGAGGCCACCGAAGACAGCTACGGCGTCCGTGACTCGATTTCCGAGATTTCCGGCGACGGCGGACGTTGGCTCGCGATCGACCTGCCGTCGACCGACATGGATTCGCTGAAGCAGGCGGCCCAGATCTGCGGCAGCCATCTCGACCTCATCCCGGACTCCGAATCCGCCATTTCCGAACTGGCGCAGGGCGCCGCAGAACTGGCCGTCATCGAGGTTTCCGGTTCCGTCGACGGCCTGCGGCTCTGCTCGCAGCTTCGTGCGCGTCCGGAAACCCGGAGCGTGCCGATCCTGCTGGTCGGCGACTCCTGGGAGACCGAATCGCTCTACAAGGGCCTGGAACTGGGCGCCAGCGATTACGCTTTCCGGCCGATCGACCACGCCGAACTTGTCGCGCGCATCCGCCTCCAGGTGAAGCGCTACCGCTTCCACGAGCAACTGCGCGACCAGCATCGCGCGAACCGCGCGCTGGCGACGCGCGATCCGCTGACCGGCGCCTTCAACCGCCGCTATTTCAATGACCACTTCTCGCGCCTGATCAAGCATTCGGAAGAGAGCCGCCAGCCGGTCTCGTTGGTCATTGCGGACATCGACCGCTTCAAGTCGATCAACGACACCTACGGCCACCAGGTCGGCGACGCCGTATTGCAGGAGTTCATGCGCCGCATCGGGCTCTCCACCCGGGGCAGCGATCTGGTCGCGCGTCTCGGCGGCGAGGAGTTCGCCGTCGTCGCGTCGGACGCGGATCTGCCGACCGCCGGCCGCGTGGCGGAACGCCTGCGCGCGTCCATCGCCGACAAGCCGTTCCAGATCAGCGACGACCGCACGATCCAGGTGACGTGTTCGTTTGGCGTGGCCGTCACCGAGCCGGGCGAGACGATGTCGGACGTCTTCGGACGGGCCGACGCCGCGCTCTACGAGGCGAAGTCGGGCGGCCGCAATCGCGTGGTCGCCGCGACGCCCGAGCACGCGGAGGAAGCGCGCGCGCAAACCGCCTGACCGGTCGGGCCGTGGCTCGGCCCTTGCCCGAATGCCCAATTCGCGATTGACTGCCTGATCCGAATTTTGGGGAGAAGGCGACGATGGCGATCGGCATTCTGCAGCACATCAACATCCGCACCGACGACCTCGCCGGAACGGTGAAGTTCTGGGAGGAAGCGATCGGCCTGAAGGACGGCGACCGGCCGAACTTCAGCTTTCCCGGCGCC
>DAINCG010000125.1:0-11733 GCA_036732525.1 Pseudomonadota bacterium
CGCGACCCCGCCGATCCGCAGACCGTGCGGGACTTCGTCGACATCGTGCAGTCGCTCGAGCGGTTGCGGCTGCTGCTTGCGCTGACCGTCTGCGACATCCGCGCCGTCGGTCCGAACACCTGGACCGAATGGAAGGCGTCCCTGCTGCGCGACCTGTACTTCCGGGCGCAGGAAGCCATCGCGGGCGGCGACGCGACGAAGTCGGTGAAGGGTCGGATCGAGCGCGCCAAGGACGAAGTCGCCGGCATCCTCTCCGATTGGGCGCCGGACGCCTTGCAGGATGCGCTGACCCGGCCCCCGGCGGGATTCTGGCTGTCGGCCGACGCCGCCGAACTCGCCCGCCGGCTCCGCGTCTACGAACGGGCGAAGGCGTCCGACCCGCCGCTCGTCATCGAAGTCAGGCCGACGCCGGAGGGCGACGCGACCGAAGTCATCGTCGCGACGCCGGACCATCCGGGCCTGTTCGCGCGGATTGCGGGCGGCCTGGCGTTGGCCGGCGTCGACATCGTCCAGTCCCAGGCGGCGACCTTCGGCGACGGTCTGGTGCTCGACGTGTTCGCGGTCTCCTCCTCGCCGGACGAGGACCTCGAACGCCGCGATGATCGGATCAAGGCCTGCGTCCGGGATGCGCTTTCCGGCAAGGTCAGCCTGTCGAAGGCGCTGCACAAGCCGCCGCCCTGGCGCCGCCGCGTCGAAGCCTTTTCGGTCGCGCCGCAGGTCTTCGTCGACAACAAGGCAAGCCGGACGCATACGGTCATCGAAGTGGTCGGCCGCGACCGGCCAGGCTTCCTGAACAAGATCGCCTGGACGCTGACCCAGCAGGGCCTGCAGATCGCGCAGTCGCGCATCTCGACCTATGGCGAGCGAGCGGTCGACGTCTTTTATGTGAAGGACGTCTTCGGCCTGAAGGTCGAGCAGGAGGTCAAGATCGCCGCCGTCCGAAAGGCGCTGCTCCAGGCGCTGGAGGAACTGGCCGATCTCGGCTCAGGCTGCGCCGCGTCGCGCTCAGAGATTCAGCTTGTAGCCTTCGTGGCTCGCGACGAAGCCGAGGCGGTCGTAGAACCGATGGGCGTCGGCGCGGCTTTTGTCGGTCGTGAGCTGCACGAGACCGCAGCCGCGCTCGCGGCAAGTCCGGATCGCCCATTCGAACATCGCCTGCCCGAGACCGCCGCTGCGCTGGTCCCGCGCGACGCGGACGGCCTCGATCTGCCCGCGCGTCATGCCGCCGCGCGAGAGGCCGGGAATAAAGGTCAGCTGCAGCGTGCCGACGACGCGGCCGTCCGCCTCCGCGACCGCGAGGAACTGGTTCGGATCGGCCGCGATCGCGGCGAAGGCCGCCGCGTAGCGCGGGTCGAGATCGCCCTCCGCCGCCTCCCGTCCGGCGCCCAGCGGGTCGTCGGCCAACAGGGCGACGATCGCCGGCAGGTCCCGCGCTTCGGCGCGCCGGAAGATCGCGGGACCTGCCGGCGCGTCCGTCACTGCGCGGTCAGGCCGCCGTCGACGACGAGGCCGGCGCCGGTCATGAAGCCCGCGTCGTCGGAGGCCAGGAAACAGATGCCGTTCGCAATGTCCTCTGCGACGCCGAGGCGGCCGATCGGGTGGGTGGAGATCGCGACCTTGCGGGCAGCGTCGACATCGTTTTCCCGGCGCTGTGCGGCGCGGGCGACGAAGGTCTGCGCGCCCATGTCCGTGTCGATCACGCCCGGATGGATCGAGTTCACCCGGATGCGATAGCCTTTGCGCGCAAGGTTGAGCGCCGACGACTTGGTGAACAGGGTGACGCCGCCCTTGGTCATCGAATAGAGCGGATCGAGCTGCGAGCCGACGAGGCCGGCGACGGATGCGGTATTGACGATGACGCTGCCGTGCTTCGAATTCTCTCCGGCCGCCTTCAGCGCCGGGATCGCGAGCTTGGTGCCGAGGAAGACGCCAGTCATGTTGATGTCGACGAGGCGTTTCCAGTCCTCCAGAGTCGCGTCCTCAATGTCCTTGCCGGTGAAGATGCCGGCGTTGTTCACCAGGACGTCGAGCTTGCCATAGGCGCCCGTCGCCGCGTCGATCGCAGCCATCCACGACGGCTCCGACGTGACGTCGAGGTTGACGAACATCGCGCGCCCGCCGACCGCCTCGATTTCCTTTACGGTCGCCCGACCCTGGTCCTCCAGGATGTCGCCGATGACGATCGCGGCGCCCCCCGCCGCCATGCACTTGGCCGAGGCGGCCCCGATGCCGCGGGCGCCGCCCGAAATCAGGACGGCCTTGTCGTCGAGACGGTTCATCTTCTGCGTTTCCCCTTGCTGCCGATGTTTTGACGGATCGGATCAGGCGATCCGGTCGCCCTTCTTGATCTGTGCGGTGCGGTTGTCGACGGCCGGCAGCATCTTCGCCGGATCGCGGGTGACGACGACGTCGAGCACGGTCGGCACATCCGTGTTCGACATGCCGGCCTGGAGCGCCGAGGCGAGCTGGCCCGGCTCCTCGACCCGTATGCCGTGGCAGCCGAGCGCTTCCGCGGCCTTGGCGTAGTTCACCTCTTCCAGGTCGCTCGACTGGTAGCGGCCGCCGTACATCGCGTGCTGCAGCGCCTTCACGTAGCCCGACGCCGCGTTATTGACGACGATCATGGTGAGGCCGAGCTTCAGGCGGCGCGCCGTCTCCAGTTCGCCGAGCGTCATGTTGAAGCCGCCGTCGCCGGTCAGCGCGACGACGGGGCGGCCCGTCCAGCAGGCGAGCTGCGCGCCGATGGCGCCCGGCAGGCCGTAGCCGATCGAGGCGAAGCCGCGATCCGGCACATATGTCCGGCCGGCCTGCTTGGTGTCGTAGAGGAGGCCGGTCCAGTGACCGGCGAAGCCGCCGTCGGCGACCAGCACGCCGTCCGCCGGCATGACGTTCATGAGTTCGCGGATGACGCGGCCCATATTGATCGGCACCTCTTCGGAGCCGTAGCGCGGTTCGGCGCCCTTGACCCACTCGGCCATCTTCTCCTTGACCTCGTCGCAATAGGCCTGCCGCGACGCTCGGCGCTCGTCGGCGCCCTCGGTCAACAGATCGGCGAGGTCGGCGAGGCCTTCGCCGGCGTCGCCGACCAGCGCCACGGTCGGCGGCGTCGTCCGGCCGATTTCTTCCGGCCAGACCTCGAGGTGGATCAGCGGCTTGCCCGAAAGCGGCAGGGCAAAGCGCTTGGTCGCGATTTCGCCGAGCTTGCAGCCGACGACGAGCAGGCAGTCGGACGCGCCGATCAGGTCGTTGGCGATCCGGTCGTACCGCCCGAACAGTCCGGCGTTCAGACGGTGCGTGCAGGCGATGCCGCCCTTGCCGGACATCGTGTGGGCGACGGGAATGTTTTCCTGTTCGGCGAGGCGGAGCAGGGGTTCGTAGGCGGCCGAAAGGTGGATGCCGCCGCCGACCATCAGGATCGGACGCTTGGCGTCGCGCAGGAAATCCGCCGCTTTCGCCGCCGCCGCCCGGCCGGGGCGGGAGGTGCGTGACGGCAGGCTGAGCGTCTCCTCGTCGAACCAGAAGTCGGCTGCGTCGTATTCGAATTCGCCGTGGGCGATGTCCTCGGGCACGTCCAGGATGACGGGACCGGGCCGGCCGGCCGTCGCGACGGCAAAGGCGCGGACGAGTTCGGGGATGCGCTCGCCGACCTCGATCCGGATGACCTCCTTGGCGCAGGGCGCCAGGATTTCGAGCTGTCGGGCCTCCTGGGTCATGTTCTTCCAGGCGTGCGTCCGGTTGGCGTCGCCGACGATGGCGACCAGCGGCACGCCGGCGTTCAGGCTCTCGACCAGGGCGGTCGTGAGGTTCGTCGTGCCCGGTCCGAGCGTCGCGTCGACGACGCCGACCCGGCCGGTGACGCGGGCCCAGGCGTCGGCGGCGAACGTGCCGCAGCGCTCGTCGTTGATCAGCGTGTGCTTCAGGCCAAGCTCGCGGACGGCGTCGTAGAATGGCAGCAGCTGAAAGCCGCCCATGCCGAACATCGGCGCGCCGCCGGCCAGCTTCAGCATCTCCGCGAGCGCGCGGCCCCCAAGCAGGCGTCGCGTCGGGTCGTTACGCAAGTCGTCGGCCATGAAACCCTGGTCCTCAATCTGACTGAATCCGCGGCGCGAACGGTGGCACTCCCGGCGTCCGCTGGCAATGCGACGCGCTTGCGGCATGATGGGCCCGACAAAGGCGATGGGGAACGCGGCATGGTCGAAATGGCGGGCGGCAAGGTGCTCTACGAGATCGACGGCGACATTGTGGTCGTCACGATCAACCGGCCGGCGGCGCGGAACGCCGTCGACAATGCGACCGCCGAGGCGCTGGCCGACGCCTTCCGCGCGTTCGAGGCGGACGATGCGCTCAAGGTCGCGATCCTGACGGGCGCCGGCGGCTATTTCTGCGCCGGGGCCGACCTCAAGGCGATCGCGTCCGGCGAGCGCCGCGCCCGCTACACGGCCGACGGCGACGGGCCGATGGGGCCGTCCCGCCTGAAGCTCTCCAAGCCGACCATCGCCGCCGTGCACGGCCACGCGGTCGCCGGCGGGCTCGAACTCGCGCTCTGGTGCGATCTCCGGGTCGCCGACGCGACGGCGATCTTCGGGGTGTTCTGCCGGCGCTGGGGCGTGCCCTTGATCGACGGCGGCACGGTTCGCCTGCCGCGCCTGATCGGCCAGAGTCGGGCGATGGACATGATCCTGACCGGCCGGCCGGTCAACGCGGAGGAGGCGTTCGCCTTCGGCCTGGCAAACCGCGTGGCGCCGGCGGGCGGGGCGGTCGAGACCGCGAAACGGCTGGCGCGAGAGATCGCGGCCTTTCCGCAGATGTGCATGCGTCTCGACCGCGCGGCGACGCTCCGCCAGTGGGACCTGCCGTTCGATCAGGCCATGCGCGCCGAGTTCGCCGAGGGCGTCGCCGCCGTCCAGGCGGAAGGGCAGTCGGGCGCCGCGCGCTTCGCCGACGGCGCCGGGCGCGGCGGCTCGTTCGACGGCTGACCGCCACGCGCGGCGGGAATGGACGATGCCGGCGCGCCAATCCGTCGCTTCGTCGGCGTCGGCGGGCGGCTTAAGTTGATGGGCGGGACGATCCCGTCCGCCGGGAGCCGGGGCCATGGATGCGCTGATGCTGGCGCGCGTGCAGTTTGCCGCGAACATCTCCTTCCACATTCTGTTTCCGACCATCACCATCGCGCTCGGCTGGGCGCTCCTGTTCTTCCGGCTCGCCTATGCGCGGACCGGCGACACGAAATGGACGGCGGCCTACGGCTTCTGGGTGAAGGTCTTCGCGCTCAGCTTCGCCCTCGGCGTCGTCTCCGGCATCACCATGAGCTTCCAGTTCGGCACCAACTGGCCGGGCTTCATGGAGACGGTCGGCAATATCGCGGGACCGCTCCTGGCCTATGAGGTCCTGACGGCGTTCTTCCTGGAGGCGGTCTTCCTGGGCGTCATGCTGTTCGGCATGTCGCGGGTGCCGGCCTGGGTGCATATCGGCGCGACGGCGCTGGTCGCGATCGGCACGACGGCGAGCGCATTCTGGATCCTCGTTCTCAATAGCTGGATGCACACCCCCGCCGGCTTCGAGATGCGGGACGGCGTCGCCCACGCGACGGACTGGCTGGCGATCCTGTTCAATCCCTCGATGCCCTATCGCCTGACCCACATGCTGCTGGCGAGCGGGCTGACGGCGAGCTTCCTCATGGCCGGCGTCTCGGCCTACCGGCGCCTTCGCGGCGACACGTCTCCGGCGGTGCTCGCGACACTGCGGGCGGGCGTCATCGCCGCCGCCGTCCTGATCCCTGTGCAGATCCTTGTTGGCGACATGCACGGGCTGAACACGCTGGAGCATCAGCCGCAAAAGATTGCGGCCATGGAGGGCAATCTCAAGCGTTCCTCCGAAACGCCGCTATTGCTGTTCGCCTGGCCGCCGGGCGCCGAGGACCGGTTCGAGATCGGCGTGCCGGGCCTCGCCAGCCTGATCCTGACCCATCGCTTCGACGGCGAGGTGCCGGGCCTCGCCGAGTTCGTGACGGCGGACGGCGTCGTCGAGCATCCGCCGGTGGCGCCCGTCTTCTTCGCCTTCCGCGTCATGGTCGGCCTCGGCCTCGCCATGCTGGCGGCCGCTTGGCTGGGCGCCTGGCTGATCTGGCGGGGCGGAGCGGCGACGCTGCCGCGGCCCTATCTCTGGCTCTTGTTCGCCATGACCTTCGTCGGCTGGGGCGCGACGCTCGCCGGCTGGTATACGACCGAGATCGGCCGGCAGCCCTGGCTGGTCCATGGGGTGCTGACCACGGCCGCCGCCGTCGGGCCCGCGACCAAGGGGATGGTGAGCGCGAGCCTGCTGGGATATCTCGGCATCTACGCGCTGCTGCTCGCCGCATATGTCGGGACGCTGTTCCACCTGGCGCGGCAGGCGGGACGCAGCGAGGACCGCGATGGCGCGGTCGAAGAGGCCCGGTCCGGCAAGGCCGCGGTCGACGCGATCCCGGCGGAGTGACGACGATGCCCGAGACCCTGTTCGCCGATCCCGCCCATTGGCTGCCGCTTGTCTTCGCGAGCCTGATGGGCCTCGCCATCCTTATTTATGTCTGTCTCGACGGCTTCGACTTGGGCGTCGGGGTGCTGACGCCCTTCGCCACGGCGGAAGAGCGCGACATGATGATCGCCTCGATCGGCCCGTTCTGGGACGCGAACGAGACGTGGCTGGTGCTCGCGGTCGGACTGCTGCTGGTCGCCTTTCCCGTCGCCCACGGGGTCGTGCTGACGGCGCTCTACCTGCCGGTCGCGCTGATGCTGTCGGGCCTGATCCTGCGCGGCGTGGCGTTCGAGTTCCGGGCGAAGGCGCCGGCGGCGCGACGGCCGCTTTGGGACAAGGCGTTTTTCGTCGGCTCCTTCGCGACGACGCTCGCGCAGGGCTACATGCTCGGGCTCTACATCATGGGCCTGGAAACGACGGTCCTGACCTTCGCCTTCGCCTGCCTGACCGCGCTCTGCCTGACCGCGGGCTACGCCTATATCGGCGCCGCCTGGGTGCTGATGAAGACGGACGGCGTCCTGCGCATGAAGGCGATCGGGTGGGCGCGCCGTGCGCTCGCCGGCCTCGTCCTCGGCTTCGCGGCGATCTCCATCGCCTCGCCGCTGGCGAGCGGCCGCATCTTTGACAAGTGGTTCGGCTGGCCGGAGATGCTGGCGCTGGCGCCGTTGCCCGTACTGGCGGCGGTCCTCGTGCTGATGGCGTGGCGGCAGCTGACGGTCGGGCTTTCCGACTTCGGTCCGTTCTTCTGCGGCGTTGGCCTGTTCATCCTCGCGTTCCTCGGCCTCGCCTATTCCTTCTTCCCCTACGTCGTGCCGGACCGCATCACGATCTTCGAGGCGGCGAGCGCGCCGGAGAGCCTGTTCGTCATCCTGATCGGCGCGGTCTTCGTCGTGCCGGCGATCCTGGGCTACACCGCGCTCGCCTACTGGATCTTTCGCGGGAAGGCGACGCGCCTCAGCTACGACTGAGCGGAACAGGGACCGCGCGCGGGCGCGGTCCCCGAACCGGATCGATCCAAGCTGGTCAGTTCAACGCCTTGACGCGCCGCTCCTCCCAGAACGCGGCCCATGCGTCGTCGTCCACCTTGTTGCCCTTGGCGCGTTCGTCGGCGCGCATCTGGTCGAACTCCGCCTGCGCGTCGTCCCAGGCCTTCAGCGTCCGCTGCAGTTCGGCAAGCCGGTGCTCATGCCAGGCCTGGTCCTCGGCGCGCCACCAGCCCTTTTCCTTCATGTAGCGGATGGCGCCGTCATGGCTCGGCGCGTCGAATGGCGGCCGGCCGGAGTTCTCGACCGTCCAGTCGGACGACGAGGCCGCCGTGTTCTTGTAGTCCGGATAGGCGATGTCGAGCGCCTTGATCATATTGTAGACCTCATCCTCCGAGGTCCGGGCGTAGGTCGTCACCATCGGATAACGGAAGCCGATCAACTGCTTCGGATTCTCCTCTGAGACGCCGGCGCCCTTGGTCTCGGTGCGCGGTCCGGCGAAGGAGATGATCTTTCGGATCGCATCCCAGCCCGCCTTGTTTTCCGGCGGATATTCCGGCCAGACGAGACCGCGCGTGCTGGCTTCGATCTCGCGCATGTTGGCGGAGATCGTCGTGCTGATGAAGGCGTCGAGCTGGCCCGCGATCACCGCCGTTTTCATCGCGTTGTAGCTGCCGAACCAGACCGGCTGAATGTCCGCCATCTTGAGGTTGCCGAAGGCGAGGTAGCCTTCCGTCTTCACGTTGACGGAGGGGTTGCCCTTGACGAAGCCGATGCGCTTGCCCTTCAGGTCGGCGATCGTCTTCACGCCGATGTCGCCGGCGACGGCGAAGGCCGATGTCGCGGGCTTGCCGACGACGATGCGCAGGTCCTGCGGCCCCCACTCGGACGCCGCGAAATCATACGTTCCCTGGGCCGCGAAATATGCGCCGTTCGCCAGGAAGCCGTAGGTCGCCTTGCCCGTGGTGATCGGCAGAATGCGGCCGATCGACGTGCCGGAAGGAATGATCCTGACCCTGGCGTTGAAGCGCTTCTGGAACGCGTTGGCGATGCCGGCGGCTTCCGCGTATCCCGACGAGCCGAGATCGTAGGCCGTCCAGACCATCGACCTCGGCAGCTTCGGCGCCTCGTCGGCAAGCGCCCCGCCGGCAGCGGCGAGCAGGGACGCGCTCGCAAGTAGCGTGGTCGCATATCGGATCATGATCAGTCCTCCCGAGTTATTTGGTCGCCTCCTGGGGCTTCGGTAATCGCGCGCGAAAAATTTCGCGCGGAGGACGTAGGTTGCGGTCAATATTCGGCGCTGTCACGGCTAATTTTATTGCGGCTTACCTGCGCACGATCTTGCAGGTTAATGGCTTTCGCCAGGACGCTTCGGCGTCAGGCGCCCGCCGCTTTCGCATACTTCCAGCCGCGGGCGGCGATGTCGGGCGCGATCAGGCCGACATTGGCCGCGTCCATCGAGGCGGCGTTGCCGGCGAGGCCGCGGGCGCGCACGCCGTCCAGGATGGCGGCGAAGCGGTAGAAGGCGTGCGCCATGTGGGCGTCGGTCAGGCCTTCCGACCGCCCGGCCGCCTTGCAATACATGGCGTTGAATTCCTCGAAACTCGGAATGCCCAGAGCTTCGAGGTCGAGGCCCTCGAGACCGTAGAACTGATCCGGCTTGGAGCCGTAGCAGATCGCGAAATAGGCGAGGTCGCCCAGGGGATGGCCGAGCGTCGAGATCTCCCAGTCGAAGACGGCGACGATCCGGGGCTCGGTCGGGTGGAACATGACGTTGCCCATGCGGTAGTCGCCATGGGCGATCCTGGTCTCGTCGTCTTCCGGCATATGCGCGTCGAGCCATTCGGCGAGCGGCGCCATCGCCGGGATCGGCTGGGTCTGCGTTTCGGCGAAGTTGCGCGACCAGCGCCGGAACTGGCGTCGATACCAGTCGCCCGGCCGGCCAAAGTCCTCAAGCCCGATGTCGGCCGGATTGACGAGGTGCAGGCGCGCCAGCGTTTCGGCGGCGCTCCGGTACATCTCCCGGCGATGTTCGGGCGAGCAGCCGGGCAGGCTCGTGTCCTTGAAGACGCGGCCCTGCATCCGCTCCATCACATAGAAGGGCGTGCCCACGACGTCGCGGTCCTCGCAATAGAGGAACTGCTCGGCCACGGGAAAGCCTTCGCCGTGCAGGGCCTTCTGGACGCGGTATTCCCGGTCGACTTGATGCGCCGACGGCAGGAGCTCGCCCGGCGGCTGCTTCCTCAGCACATACTCCGCGTCGTCGAAGGCGACGACGTAGGTCGGATTCGACTGGCCGTAGGCGAACTGCGAGAGGCGCATTTCGCCGGAGGCCGCCGGCAGTTCGCCCTTCAGGTATTCGGCGAGCCGGCCTTCGTCGATGGCGTGCGCGGCGCGGACGCCGGTGACGGCCGTCGCGTCGAGATCGTCGCTCACAATTCGTCTCCGAACATGCGGGAGTCCCAGTCAAGGAAGCTTGAGGTGCGGGCGCGCTTGGTCGGGTGCAGCCAGTAGGCCTCGATCTCCGCCTCCGAAACGCCCTTCTCGCGGAGCGCGTCGTCGTCGAGGAAATAGCGGCCGGTCACCTCGCGCGCCGGCTGCGTCATGATCCAGTGGGCGGCGTCGGCCATGATGCGCGGGTCCCTGCAGGCCTCGTAGCCGTCCGGGTTGAACACCTTGACCGCCATGGTCGCGACGGCGTGGCGCGGCCAGAGGCCGTTCGACGCGACGCCGGCCTTGCGGAACTCCTCCGCCCATCCGAGCACCATCATCGACATCGCGTATTTGGACATGGTGCGCGGCAGCCGGTCGGCGAACCAGCGCGGGTCCAGGTTGACCGGCGAGGCGATGGTCAGGATGTGCGGGTTCGCCGCCTTCGTCAGGTGCGGCAGGCAGGCTTGGCCCATGAAGAAGGTGCCGCGGGCGTTGATGTCGAACGGAAGGTCGAACTGCTTCGGCGTCGTGTCCGGCGTCTTGGTGAAGGTCTGGACGCTGGCGTTGTTCACCAGCACGTCGATGCCCCCGAACGCGTCGACGGCCGCTTCGACCGCCGCCTCGATCTGGTCGACGTCGCGGAGGTCCATCTGTACCGGGAGCGCTTGGCCGCCAGCCGCCTCACATTCCGCAGCCACCTCGGGCAGGGTGCCGGGCAGCTTCCGGTGCGGCTCCATCGTCTTCGCAGCGAGGACGACATTGGCGCCGTCCGCCGCCGCCCGCTTCGCGATCTCCGCGCCGATGCCGCGGCTCGCGCCGGTGACGAAGACGGTCTTGCCTTTAAGTGTGCTCATCATTCGCCCTTGAAGGTCGGCTTCCGCTTTTCGACGAAGGCGGCCACGCCCTCCTTGAAGTCGGCCGTCGCGGTCGACGCGACGAAGTTCGCGCGCTCTGCCTCAAGCTGGGTCGCGAGGTCGTTTTCGAAGGACTGGTCGATCAGCTGCTTCGTGCGGGCATAGGCCTGGGTCGGCCCGCTCGCGAGCTTGGTCGCGAGCGCCATCGCCTCGTTGGCGAGTTGGTCCGCCGGCACGACTCGGTTGACCAGGCCAAGCTCCAGCGCGCGCGCCGCATCGAACCGGTCGGAGAGGAGGGCGATCTCCATGGCGCGGCGTCGGCCGACCAGCCGGGGCAGGAAGAAGGTGGAGCCGCCGTCCGGGCTGGTGCCGAGGTTCGTATAGGCCAGCGTGAAGACCGTCCCCTCAGCCGCGATCGCCAGGTCGAGGTTCATGGCGAGGCTCATACCGGCCCCGGCGACGGCGCCGTGCAACTGGCCGACCACCGGCTTCGGCATGCGGACAAGCGTGCGGACCGCGACGTGGTAGGTGTCGATCATCCTGCCGGCATGCTCGCCAATCCGGTCGATCTCCCGGTGGAAGGAAGCGATGTCGCCGCCGGCCTGAAGGCCGCCGGCGCGCTGAAATAGGAAGGGTCGCCATGAAGCTCGCAGTCTTGGGATTCGGCATCATGGGGGAGCGGATCGTGCGCGCGGCGCTCGACCATCCCTCGCCGGACGTCGAGCTTTCGGGCGTTTGGGACCCGTCGATCGAGGCGATGCAGCGGCTTTCCGGCGCGCTGCCGCTGGTCAATCATCACGCGACCGTCGAAGGCGCGATCGACATGGCCGACTGCGTCTATATCGCCTCGCCGCCGGAGACCCACCTGGCGCACGCGCGGGCGGCGCTCGCCGCCGGCAAGGCGGTCTTCACGGAGAAGCCTCTCGGCGTCGACCTCGGCGACAGCCGGG
>DAINCG010000126.1:0-11681 GCA_036732525.1 Pseudomonadota bacterium
GAGCCGCCGCGCAACTGGTCGGCGCCCCCGGCGCCCTCGAGACGGTTCGCGGCCGAGTTCCCGGTCAGCAGGTCGTCGCCTGCGCCGCCGATCACGTTCTCGATCCGGACGATGCTGTCGCCTTCGGCCTGGCCGCCCGCGGCGAAGCCGTCGAACAGACGGACCTCGACGCCGACCGCGTCTGCCGCATAGGCCACGACATCAACGCCGTCGGCGCCGCCGCGACCACCGCGGCGCACCGCATCGTCTACAACGACGCGACCGGCGCGCTCTCCTACGACGCCGACGGCTCCGGCGCCGCCGCCGCCGTCCACTTCGCCAACCTCACCGGAATGCCGACACTCACCGCCACGGATATCTTCGTGATCTGAGGAAGATCGCCCGTCACGATGAAAGGTGGCGGATGGGGTGGGATTCGAACCCACGGGCCCCTTGCAGGGCCTCTGGTTTTCAAGACCAGCGCATTCGACCGCTCTGCCACCCATCCTGCGGCGCGCGGAAACGACTAGCGCGCGGCGCGGTCTGAGGGAAGGGCGTTAGTCGGTTCCGCCCGCTTCGCGCTTTCGGATGAAGACATGCAGCGCCTGGCCGAGGGCCTCCGGCGCCAGCCAGCCATAGGCCCGCCAGGCGCGCGCCAGCCAGATATTGTTCGCGACATAGGCTGGCGGGCCATTGAAGACATAGCTCGCATGGTCGAACCGCGCCCGCGGGAACAGACGCCGAAGCGCGCCAAGCGTGTTCATCCGGTAGAAGGTCGGGAAGGTGTCGACTTCGTCCCGGGCCGGCGCGAAAACTTTCAACAACCTGACATGCCAGGAATTCGGGATCAGGCGGGCGCCCATGCCGACATAGCCCCACTTGTTCGGGGTCCACGCCGCGATCCAGCCGCCGGGCTTCAGGACCCGCTCCAGTTCGCGTCGCCGACATGCTCGAAGACCGCCCAGGAGACGACGAGGTCGACGCTGCCGCTGGCGACCGGCAGCGGCGCGCCGATGTCGAAGGCGTGGGCCTCGTCGAGATCTGGGTTCTCGGCGACGGCCGGGTCCGGATCGACGCCGATCACGCGGGCGACGCGGCCGCGAAACGAGGTGAGATTTCTCTTCCAACCTGTTTCCAGATCGGCGAATTTTCCCCGCCCGGCGCCGAATTCCAACACGGTCGCGTTCGGCGGCAACAGGGCGTTGACCCGCGCATAAAAAACGACGCGATGGTCGTTCCGGGCAAAGCCGCCCGCCGACCGCTCCGGGTAGAGGCGGTCGATTGGGTTCGACGTCATGGGGCGGTCTAGCTGCGCTTGATGCTGGAGCCGCCGTCGACCGGCAATGTCACGCCCGTGACGAACTTCGCTTCGTCGGAGGCGAGATAGAGGGCGGCGTAGGCCACGTCCCAGCCCGTGCCCATCTTGCCGCCGAGCATGATGCGGGCGTCCCGTTCGGCCGCAATCTCTTCCCGCGGCCGGCCCCATTCGCGGGCGCGGGTGTCGACGGCCATGGGCGTATCCATCAGACCGGGCAGGATCACGTTCGCGCGGATGTTGAACGGGGCGTTCTGGTAGGCGAGCTGCTCCGTGAACGCGACGACGCCCGCCTTCGAGGCCTTGTAGGCGACGTAGGGATACATCTCCATCACCGCCATGGAGGAGATGTTGACGATGGCGCCGGCCTTCCGCGCCTGCATGCCCGGCAGGACATGTTTGCAGGTCATGACCATCCCGCGGAGATTGATGCGGAAGACGTTGTCGAACGCCTCTTCCGTCAGCGCGTCGATCGTCGCATCGCCGCCGGCGATCGAGACGCCGACATTGTTGTGCAGGATGTCGATGTGGCCGAGCTGCCCGATCGCGTCGGCGACCATGGCGACAATCTGATCCTCGACCGTGATGTCGGCCGCGAAGGAATAGGCGGTCCCGCCCTCCGCGCGGACCAGCGCCGCCGTCTCCTCCGCCGCTTCCAGCGTGCGGTCGACGCAGGCGAGAGTGGCGCCCTCGCGGGCGAACAGCAGAGCGACCGCCCGGCCGTTCCCGACAGTCAGGCCCGGCGACTGGCCGGCCCCGACGATCATCGCGGTCTTATCCTTGAGGCGCATGCAAAAATCTCCCGGTCCCGGTCGCCGGGCGGAGTTGGCCACGAGCAACCTTTCGGCGCAAGCCGATGTTAAGCGCTGTTTGTTATAAATGAACATCGGGATGCGGTTGCGCGAACGCCGCCGCTATGGGCATTGTCCGGCCGAACTATCCAGGAGCCTGCGTTTCCATGAATCCAGAGGCTGCGCTGAAGCGCGTCGTCGCCGGATGCAAGAAGGCCTTCACCGCCGTCGCGCTATTCAGCCTGGCGATCAACCTTCTTATGCTGACCGTGCCGATCTACATGATGCAGATGTATGATCGCGTCATTGCATCCGGCAATGTCGACACGCTCGTCCTGCTGACGATTATCGCGCTCGCCGGGCTTCTGGCGATGGCGCTGGTCGAGATGATGCGCAGCCGGATGATGGTCCGGCTGGGCGGCTGGGTGGACCGCAGCCTATCGGGCCCCGTACTCGCCGGCGGCATGAACGATTCCCTGCGCGCCGGCGGTCTGACCGGCGCGTCCGGCCTGCGCGAGCTGAATACGCTGCGCGGCTTTCTGACCGGCGCCGGCGTCTTTCCGCTGCTCGACGCGCCATGGGTTCCGATCTTCGTCGCGATCATATTCCTGATCCATCCGTGGCTCGGCTGGCTCGCGATCGTCGGCGCGATCGTCGTCTTCCTGTTCGCGCTGGCGAACGACATGAAGACCCGTGCGCCGCTGAAGCAGGCGAACGCCGCGGCGACGCGCGCGCTCTATCGGGCCGACTCCATGGTTCGCAACGCCGACGTCGCGGCGGCCATGGGCATGGAGCCGCATCTGGTCCGGCGGTGGCGCGACACGAACGAAGAGGGGCTCGGTCTGCAGGCGCTGGCCAGCGACCGCGCCGGCGCGATCTCCGCGCTTGCGAAGTATGTCCGCCTCGCGCTGCAGATCGGCATGCTGGGCTTGGGCGCCTACCTTGTCACCCGGCACGAGCTGACCGGCGGCGGCATGATCGCGGCCTCGATCATTCTCTCCCGCGCCATGGCCCCGATCGAACAGTCGATCAACGCGTGGCGCGGCGCCGTCGCCGCGAAGGGCGCTTATGACAACGTGAAGGCGCTGTTGAGTCGCACGCCCGCCACAGGCGACGCCATGAGCCTGCCGCGGCCGTCCGGCCAGATCTCGATCGAAGGCGTCGCCTTCGTGCCGCCGGGCTCGGCCGAGCCCGTGCTGCGCGGCGTATCGCTCGACGTCGAAGCGGGCGAGTGCATCGGCCTGATCGGCGCGTCCGCGTCGGGCAAGACGACGTTGTCGCGTATTCTGGTCGGCAGCTGGCGTCCGTCCGCCGGGCATGCGCGGATGGACGGCGCCGACGTTTTCGTCTGGGAGGCCGCCGACCGCGGTCGCTATATCGGCTATCTGCCGCAGGACGTTGAACTGTTCGACGGCTCGGTGCGCGACAACATCGCGCGCATGGACAATCCGGACGCCGACGCGGTCATCGCCGCCGCGCAGATGGCGGGCGTCCACGAACTGATCCTGCGCCTGCCGAACGGATACGAGACGATCATCGGCGACGGCGGCGCCAAGCTCTCGGGCGGCCAGCGCCAGCGCATCGCGCTCGCCCGGGCGCTCTATGGCGACCCGGCGCTCGTCGTCCTCGACGAACCAAACTCCAATCTCGATACCGAAGGCGAACGGGCGCTGATGGAAGCGCTGGAAGCGCTGAAGGAGCGCGGCGTGACCACGATCGTCGTCGCGCACCGTCCGTCGGTGCTGGCCTCGGTCGACCGGCTGGTCGTCATGCACAATGGCCGAGTAGAGATGCAGGGGCCGCGCGACGAAGTTCTGGCGAAGGTCGCGGCCGGCAGCATCGAAGCCGTCCGTCGCGCCCAGCTCGAACGGCCGGCCAAGCCGAAGGCGGCCAACGACGCGCCGGCGGAACAGGATGCGCAACTGGACGCGCAGCAGGCGGTGGAGGAGCCGCAAGGACCCGCGCCGCAGCCCCCCACGTCGACCGGCGAGCCGACGGTATTCCGCATCCGCCCCGGCGCCGCGAGCCGGAACACGGGGCAAGCGGCGGCGACAGACGTCGAGGACGTCAAGGACGAGACAGCGACGATGGCGGATGACGCGGATGACGCGGATGACGCGGTCTCCGTAGATGACATTGCGACGCAAGAAGATGGCGTCGATCAGGAGAGCGAGGTCGAAGCCGCGACCGGTGCTGACTCGAAGGTCGTGGAAGGGACGGTCGACGCGCCGCCGCCGCCGACTAAGGCAGAATCGGAAGAAGAGGGTCTGGACGCGCTTTTCTCCCGGATCACCGCCCAGGGCGGCCGGCCGAGCCCGACCGCGCAGGACTCCATGCCGACGCCAGCAGCGCCGGCATCGGACGACGTACGCCGGACGGAAACGGACGCCGCCCCCGAGGCCGAGCCGCCGCCGGCCGACGCGGACCTCCGTCCGCGCGCGCAACGCCAGCGCAGCCGACGCGTCGAGGCTGAAGGGCAGGCCGAACTGGCTTTGGAGCCGGCTTCCGCGTCCGCCGAACCGGCCCCGGCGCCCCCCGAGCCGACGGCGGCCGTCCTGAACTGGCCGACATCGAACCGTCCGCCCCGCAGGCGCGACCACCGCGCCCTGCGGCGCAGTCCGACCACGCCGGGGCGTCTCTTCCCGTTCCCGACGCCGACCTTGACCGGCGCCGCGGTCGGGCGCCGCTTCGAGCCGCGCAGCCGTCGCAAGGGAGCCTGAGCCATGGCGCTGCCTTCTCGTCTCGATGTCGCGCGTAGCGGGGCGACGAACGTCCCGGCCGCACGCGGCCCCGGTCTCTATTCCCACGCGCCCGACGCCGACGATGCGCCGCCCTATCGCGGTTCGCTGATGTTCGGCATCGCGGTGCTCGTGGCGTTCTTCGGCATCTTTGGCGCCTGGGCGGCCTTCGCGCCGCTGGACTCCGCCGCGATCGCGTCCGGCCAACTGTTCGTCAGCGGCAACCGCAAGAAGGTCCAGCACCTGGAAGGCGGCATTGTCCGGCAGATCTTCGTCGAGGAAGGCTCGACTGTCGCGGCGGGCGATCCGATCGTCGAGCTTGACCCGACCCAGGCGGACGCGTCGCTCGGCCTGCTGGAAAGCCGGCTGGCTTTCGCCATGGCGCGCGAGGCGCGCCTGAAGGCGGAGCGGGCCGGCGCCGCGACGATCGACTTCCCGGAATCCCTGGAGAGCCGCCGCGACAATCCGAAGATCGCCGAAATCCTGGCCGCGGAAGAAGCGGCGCTCCGCGCGGCGCGAGCGGTTGTTCGCGAGCAGACCGGCATCTGGCGGTCGCGCAGTCGTCAGCTGGAGGAAGAGAACAACGGGCTCCGCGAGGAGATTCGCTCCAACAACGACCAGCTGGAAATCATCCAGAAGGAAATCGCCGATCAGCAGTTCCTGGTTGACCGCGGCCTCGGCATCCGCCGGGTGCTGCTGGGCCTGGAGCGGCAAGCGACCGAAATCCGCGGCCGACGGGCGCGCGCCCAGGCCGGCATCGCGCGCAATCGCCAGGCCATCGGCGAATCGCGACTGCGCATCGCGGAGCTGAAGCAGAACCGAATGACCGAGATCGATAACGAACTCGGCCAGCTCTCGTCCGAAATCGCGGGGCTCCGCGAGCGGGTCGGGGCCGCCGCCGACGTGCGCGAACGCACGGTCATCCGGGCGCCGGTCGCAGGCAAGGTCGTCAATCTGCAGGCGCATACCATCGGTGGCGTCGTCCGGGCGGGCGACCTCCTGATGGAGCTCGTGCCGGTCGACGATTCCCTGATCGTCGTCGCGCGGGTCAGCCCCGCCGACATCGACGTCGTGCGCTCGGGGCTGTCGGCCGAGGTGCGGCTCTCCGCATATCCGGGACGGTCGGCGCCCGTAATCCAAGGAACGGTCGAAACGGTTTCCGCCGACCTGTTGACCGACGAGCGGACCGGCGCCGCCTATTACGAGGCGCGGGTCAAGCTGGATTCCGACAATCCGAATCTTGACGGCATCGACCTCTATCCTGGGATGCCCGCGGAGGTTTCGATCGTGACCGGCGAGCAGACCCTGCTGACGACGCTGATCCGGCCGCTGGCCGACACCGTCAGGCGCGGCGCCACCCAGAACTGATGCGGCGACTGGCGGCGACGCTGGCGCTTCTCGCCGGTCTCGGGCTCCAAGGCGGCGCGGCTGCGGAAGGCTGGCTCGATTTGCCTGTCGGCTGCGCGCTCGGCCAGGACTGCTGGGCCTTGCAGCAGTTCGACCACGATCCTGGGCCGGACTTCGTCGACTATGCCTGCGGCGGGCGGGCCTATGACGGCCACCGCGGCGTCGACTTCGGGCTTGGCACGGCGGCGGATATGGCGCGCGACGTTCCGGTGCTCGCGGCGGCGGCTGGACAGGTCAAAGCGGTCCGCGACGGCGAGGAAGACGGCGTCGCGGTGCGCGACGGATCCGATGCGGTGGATGACCAACGCGCCTGTGGCAACGCTGTCGTGCTCGAGCATGGGGCAGGCTGGGAGACCAGCTACTGCCACATGAAGCGCGGCAGCGTCGCTGTGCGGCCGGGCATGGTCGTCGCGGCGGGGGCCCGCCTTGGCGCGATCGGCATGTCCGGCCTCGCCGAGTTTCCGCACCTGCATTTCGGAGTCCGCTACCAGGATCGGTTCCTCGATCCGTTCCGCCCGGCCGGCATGCAGGACGGCGCCTGCGGCGCCGATCGCACGCTCTGGACGGACGAGGCGGCGGCGCAGCTCGTCTATTCGCCGCTCGACCTGACGGCGGTCGGCGTCGCGCCCAAGGTCCCGACGCTCGCCGAGGCGGCCGGCGGCGCCTTCGCCGACGAGACGCTGCCCGCATCGGCGCCGGTGCTGGCGGTCTGGATGATCGCCTGGAACGTCCGCAAGGGCGACGTGCTGACGATGACGCTCGTCGGCCCGGATCGAACGGCCGTCGCATCGGATCGCATCGTGCTGGACCGGGACCGTCGGCGGCAGTTCATCTACATCGGGCGGCGCGGAAAAGGGCCGTGGCGGACGGGACTCTACCGCGCGGAGGTCAAGATCGAGCGTCGCGGCGCGGATGTCGTCGCGCGCAATCGCGGCGCCCAGGTCACGATCCGCTGACGCCGGTTTCTAGGCCTCGCGCGATCCGCTAATGTCGCCTCGGCCGAATCGCGCGTGCGGGGGAGCGGACGGCCGCAACGAAACGACGTTCGGAAGGCGGCGCATGCTCCGAAAAGCGATAATCTTGACCCTCGCCCTTTTTGTCGGCACGGCGGCATCGGCCCAAGATGGGACCAACACAGCGCCGTCGATCACGCCCGAAGTCCGCCGGGAATTTCAGGACTGGCTGGTCGGCGTCCGCCAGGACGCCCGCCAGGCGGGCATCTCGGAAGACGTCATTCGGTCCGCGCTCAGCGACGTCGAACCGGTGCAGCGCATCCTGGAGCGGGACCGCAAGCAGTCCGAGTTCACGATCACGCTGGACACCTATCGGAACCGGGTGATTACGCCCGCGAACGTCAGCGCCGGGCGGGCCAAGCGGGACCGGTTCGACGCGCTGTTGGAACAGGTCGCCGCGCGCTATGGCGTGCAGCCCCGGTACATCCTGGCGATCTGGGGCATCGAGACGCGGTTCGGCGCGGTGGAAGCGACGATGCCGGTTATCCCGGCCGTGGCGACGCTTGCGTTCGACCGCCGGCGATCCGCCTATTTCCGTGAGCAGCTTATGGCGACCTTGAAGATGCTGCATCGGGGATATATCGACCTGCCCAATCTGAAGGGGTCCTGGGCGGGCGCGATGGGACAGCCGCAATTCATGCCGTCCAGCTACCTCGCCTACGCCCAGGATTTCGACGGTGATGGTCGACGCGACATCTGGCGGAACGAAGGCGACGTGTTCGCCTCGATCGCCAACTATCTCGCGAAGCACGGCTGGAGCCAGGATCAGACCTGGGGCCGCAGGGTCCAGGCGTCGGATGCGATCAAGCGCGCCGCCGCACGGAATTTCGACGGGACGGAAAGGGGGTGCCGCGCGATGAAATCGATGACCCGGCCGAAAGGCCTGAACGACTGGGCGCGCGACGGCGTGCGCAGTGCGGATGGCAGTCCGCTGCCCGGCCGTAACCTCGATGCCTCGATGATCCTGCCGGACGGCGTCGATGGCCCGGCCTATCTGGTCTATCGCAACTACCGCTCGATCCTGCGCTACAACTGCGCACACCTCTATGGCGTGACCGTCGGCGAGTTGTCCGACGCGCTTTGGGCGCGTTGAACGTGCGATATCTTGCCGTTCTCGCGATCGCGTTGACGTTGGCCGCATGCGGCGGCGGCAGCGGCGGCCGCAGCAGCGCGCCGGCCGAGCGGCCGACGGTCGGCGGCGCGCCGTCGAGCCAGTCGCGCGGCGGCGGGCGCTCGATCTACAAAATCGGCAGCCCTTACAGCATCGCAGGGGTGCGCCATACGCCGAAGGAGCGTTTCAACCATCAGGAAACCGGGCACGCCTCCTGGTACGGTCCCGGCTTCGATGGCCGCCAAACCGCGAACGGCGAAATCTTCGACAAGAACGCGCTGACCGCCGCACATCGCACGCTCCAGATGCCGAGCATCATCCGCGTCACCAATGTCGGCAATGGGCGCAGCGTCGTGCTCAGGGTCAATGACCGCGGGCCATACCACGGCGACCGCGTGCTTGATGTCTCGGAGGCCGCGGCCGAGGAACTGGGGTTCAAGGCGCTTGGCACCGCGCTCGTTCGGATCGAGGTTCTGGAGCGCCCGAGCCGGCTCGCCGCCATCACCGCCCGCGCCGGCGCGCCGATCGAACAGCTTGAAGCGATCCGGGCCGACGCCGAGTCCGGGCGGACGCCCGCTGCGACGCCGCCAGCCACGGCTCTCGCCTCGATCGGTCGGGACGTCGGGTCCGAAGCGCCGCCCGCCGACGTGGACATCGCCTTCGTTCAGACGGGAGCGTTCGGAGAATATTCGAACGCACGCCGCGCCGTCGCGCGCGTCAGCGCTATCGGCGAAGCCGACATCGTTCCGACGGATATCAACGGCGATCGGATCTATCGCGTCAGACTGGGCCCGTATAACGGCATCCGCGCGGCCGAAGGCGTACTGGTCGAAGTGACCCGGCTTGGCGTACAAGGCGCCCATATCGTGGTTGTCCGCTAACTCGGGAAAGCAGTCATGCGAAGCCCCAAACTCTTCGCGGTCCTTGCGCTTGCAATAATGGCCTTCGGGAGCGCCGCGCCGGCCGCGACGTTCGACACCCGCGCGCGGCAGGCCTACATGGTCGATCTGTCGACCGGCGCCGTTCTGCTCGAGAAGAGCGCGCATGTCCGGATGCCGCCGGCTTCGATGAGCAAACTGATGACGGCCTACTTGATCTTCGAGCGGCTGAAGCAGGGCTCATTGACGCTCGACGACCGATTTCCGGTCAGCCGAAAGGCGCACCAGAAGGGCGGCTCCAAGATGTTCGTCCAGGAAGGCGAGCGCATTCGGCTTGAGGACCTGATACGGGGGATCGTCATCCAGTCCGGCAACGACGCCTGCATCGTCGTCGCGGAAGGCCTGGCCGGCAGCGAGGAGGCGTTCGCGGAACTCATGAACGCCAAGGCGAAAGACCTTGGGCTGGAAGACAGTCATTTCGCGAACGCGACCGGGTGGCCCGACCCCGAACACTACATGACCGCTTCGGACCTGCTAACCCTGGGTCGACGGCTGCTCGAGGATTTTCCCGAGTATTATCACTACTATTCCGAGCGTTCGTTCAAGTATCAGGGCATCAAGCAGAACAACCGCAATCCGACGCTCGATCGCGTGCAGGGCGCGGATGGCTTGAAGACCGGCTACACGGAAGCCTCCGGCTATGGCCTCGTGGCCTCCGCGGAGCGCGACGGCCGCCGGCTGATCATGGTGATCAATGGCCTGGAGAGCGAGCAGGCGCGGGCGGTCGAGGCCCAACGCATGATGAACTGGGGCTTCGGCGCCTTCGGCACCTACGAACTGCTGCGCGCCGGCGAGACCGTCGAGACCGCCGAACTCTGGCTCGGCCAGAAGGATGCCGCGGCGCTGGTGATGGAGAAAGACCTGACCGTTACGCTGCCGCGCGCATCGCGCGCGAACCTGAAGGTCATGGTGCGCTATGAAGGTCCGACGGCGGCGCCGGTCTACAAGGGCGAACAGCTCGGCACGCTGATCGTGACCGCGCCCGACATGGACCCGATCGAACGGCCGCTCTATGTGGCGGAGACCGTCGAGCGCCTGGGCCCGGCGGGACGGGTCATCGAGACCTTGGGCGCGCTGATCGGCGGCGCTTGGCGCTAGAGGGCCCGGGAGCGACGATGGCGCGCGGCCGCTTCATCACGCTCGAAGGCGGGGAAGGGGTCGGCAAGAGCACCCAGGCCCGGCTGCTGGCCGACCGGTTGCGGACCCAAGGGATGACCGTCGTCGAAACCCGCGAGCCCGGCGGATCGCCCGCTGCGGAGCGGGTTCGTGACACCTTGCTGGGCCTGCCCGAAGACGTCGGCGTCTGGGACAGGGATGCCGAATGCCTGCTGCACTACGCCGCCCGACGCCAGCATGTCAGCGACGTGATCGAGCCGGCGCTTGCCGACGGCCGATGGGTTGTTTGCGACCGATTCGCCGACTCGACCATGGCCTACCAGGGCTATGCGACCGGGCTCGGCCGGGCGCGCGTCGAGGCGCTGCACGCCTGGACGCTCGGCGATCTCAAACCGGATCTGACCTTAATCCTCGATCTGCCGGTGGCGGACAGCGCGGACCGGGTGCGGGCCAGGGGGCGCGCCAGCGACATTTACGAACGCAAGCCCGACGCGTTCCATGAAGCGGTCCTTGCAGGCTTCCGCGAGATTGCGGCGCGGGAACCCGAACGCTGCCTCTTGATCGACGCCGCGCGGCCCGTCGAGACGGTCGCGGCCGCGATCGCCGAGGCGCTCGCCGACCGTCTGGGCGTCGTCTGATGGCCCGGCGCGCCAAAGAGCCCTCCGCGCCGCCGGACGAGGCCGAAGCCGATCATCCGCGACGCGCCGCACAATGCCTCGGCCATGCCGCCGCGGAAGAGCGTTTCCTGGAGACCTACAACGCCGGTCGTCTGCATCATGCCTGGCTGCTGACCGGATTGAAGGGCGTCGGCAAGGCCACCTTCGCCTATCGCGCCGCACGGTTCCTGCTCGCCGATGCGAAGGACGAGGCCGGCGGGCTGTTCGGCGCCGCGGCCCCGCCGACGTCGCTCGACCGCTCGCCCGACGACCCGGGCGTGCATCGCGTCGCCGCCGGCTCCCACGCCGATCTGTTCACCCTCGAGCCTGAACGGCCGGGCCGGCCGATCGCCGCCGAGGCGGCGCGCGGGCTGCCGAGCTTCCTGCAGCTGACGGCCGGCGAAGGCGCGTGGCGTGTGGTGATCATCGATGCGGCCGACGACCTCAACCGGACGTCCGCCAACATCCTGCTGAAACAGATCGAGGAGCCGCCGCGCCAAACGGTGTTGTTTCTGGTCTCGCACAGCCCCGGCCAGTTGCTGCCGACCATCCGTTCGCGCTGCGCGCGGCTGGCCTTCCAGCCGCTGCTCGACGAGAGCGTGGCGCGCATCCTGGCC
>DAINCG010000127.1:0-359 GCA_036732525.1 Pseudomonadota bacterium
CGGCGGCGTCGCCTTCAGGCGGCCGATATCGACGGCGGGCGGCGTGGCTTCATACAGGAACTCTGGCGTCCCGCGGTCGTCGGACCGCCATGCGATGCGGGCGACCCCTGCGCCGCCGGCGAACGCCGCGACCGCTTCCCGCTCCGCCAAATCGCAGGCCCGTGCGCGCACCAGCAGCAGATCCAGGCCGGCGAGGCTCGACCGAACCTCCATGTCGGCCGCTTCGCCCGGCGCCAGAAGCCGGTCGAGCAACGGGCGGACAAGGGCCGGCGCATCCTGGAGATCCGGCTCGGCGGCGAGGCAGCGCTCGATGGGCACGATCCGGCCGCTCGCCTTCGCGTTGAAGCCGACGACCGCCC
>DAINCG010000127.1:370-10724 GCA_036732525.1 Pseudomonadota bacterium
AGCCGGATGCGCCGCCGCCCGCCCTGCACACGCAACATCGGCAGCGTTCTGTCAGGCCTGAGCGCCTTGGCTTCCAGCGCGCGCGTCAGGAGACCCTCTTTCCAGACCGAATAGGCAGCGTCCGCCAGATGCTGCACGGCGCAGCCGCCGCAATTCTCGGCATATGGACAGGGCGGCGCGACCCGCTCGGCCGCGTCGTTCAGGCGCTCGACCACCTCCGCCAGCCGCCCGTCGCCGCGCTTCGCGGTCAGGCGCACGCGCGCGGTCTCGCCCGGCAACAGCCCTGGCGCATAGGCGGGCCGGCCTTGCCAAACGCCCACGCCGTCGCCGCCGGCGCCCAACGCCGTGGCGGTCAGCTCGGCCGCGACGGCCGGCGGCGCCTTAGGCCTTCTGCGCCGCGACGAGGAATTCGACATTGCCCTCAGCGCCCGTAATCGGGCTCTCCGTGACGCCCATGACCCGCCAGCCCGCCTCGGCCTCGAGCCAGGCGACGATGCGGTCGACGACGGTCTGGCGCACGTCCGGGTCCCGCACGACGCCATTCTTGCCGACGTTCTCCCGGCCCGCCTCGAACTGCGGCTTAATCAGCGCCACGAGCCAGGCGCCCGGCGCGGCGAAGCCGAGCGGCGTCGGCAGCACCGTCCGAAGCCCGATGAAGCTCGCGTCGCAGACGACCGCGCCGACCGGCTCCGGAAGCTGTTCGGCGGTCAGGTGACGGGCGTTCACGCCTTCCAGCACGACGACGCGCGGGTCCGTCCGCAGCTTCCAGGCGAGCTGGCCCTTGCCGACGTCGACGGCATAGACGCGCGCGGCGCCGTTCGCCAGCAGCACATCCGTGAAGCCGCCGGTCGAGGAGCCGACGTCGATGGCGACACGGCCCGTCGCGTCGAGCCCGAAATGCCGGATCGCGTGCTCCAGCTTCAATCCGCCGCGTCCGACCCAGGGGTGGTCCTCGCCGCGCACGTCGAGCGGCGTCTCCGCGTCGATCTGCGTTCCGGCCTTCTCAACCCGGCGCTCGCCGGAAAAGACCTTGCCGGCCATGATCAGCGCCTGCGCCTTATTACGGCTTTCGACGAGACCGCGCTCGACCAGCGCCTGGTCGGCGCGCGTCTTGGCCATGGCCTGATCAGCGCCGGACCATGGCGCGGGACGGCGAGTCCGCGACGGCCGACAGGGCGGCCGCCATGATCGAACGGGCGTCGAGCCCCGCTTGCTTGACCTGTGCGGCCGGTTTGTCCTGGTCGAGGAAGGCGTCGGGCATGGTCAGCGTGCGGACGGCGAGGCCACGGTCGAGCAGGCCGTCGGCGGCGAGCTTGTGCAGCACCAGCGCGCCGAAGCCGCCGGTCGAGCCTTCCTCGACCGTAATCAACGCGGGATGTTCGCGCGCCAACCGGCCGACGAGTTCGCCGTCGAGCGGCTTCGCAAAGCGCGCGTCGGCGACCGTCGCCTGAAGGCCGCGCTCCGCCAGCATCTCCGCCGCCGCAAGCGCGTCCGCCAGCCTGGCGCCGTAACTCAGGATCGCGAGCGCGTTGCCTTCTCGGACGATTCGGCCCTTGCCGATTTCAAGCGTCGTATCAGGCCCCGGCAGGTCGACGCCGATGCCCTCGCCACGTGGGAAGCGCACGGCCGACGGACGGTCGTCGATCTCCGCCATCGTCTGGACCATGGCGACCAATTCTGCCTCGTCGGCCGCGGCCGAGAGCACGAAGTCCGGCAGGCAGCCGAGATAGGCGATGTCGAAGGCGCCGCAATGGGTCTGGCCGTCGGCCCCGACATAGCCCGCGCGGTCGAGCGCGAAGCGGACCGGTAGCTTCTGGATCGCCACGTCGTGGACGATCTGGTCATACGCGCGTTGCAGGAACGTGGAGTAGATCGCAACGAACGGCCGCATGCCTTCCGTCGCCATGCCGGCGGCGAAAGTGACGGCGTGCTGCTCAGCGATGCCGACATCGAAGGTGCGGCCCGGAAAGCGCTTCGCCACCTTGTCAAGGCCGGTGCCGGACGGCATCGCGGCGGTGATCGAGACGACGCGCGGATCGCGTTCCTTGATGCCGATCAGCGTATCGGCGAAGACGCCGGTGTAGCTCGGCGCGGCCGGCTTGCCTTTCGCCTGCGTTCCGGTCTCGACGTCGAACGCGGAGACGCCGTGATATTTATCCGCCGAGGATTCGGCCGGACGGTAGCCCTTGCCCTTCTCCGTCACGACGTGGAGCAAGACTGGCCGGTCGTCCTGCGCGTGATGCTTCAGGTGCTGGAGGATCGGCAGAAGGTCGGGCAAGGAATGCCCATCGATCGGCCCGACATAGTAGAAGCCCAACGCCTGGAAGAGTTCGCCGCCGCCGACGATGCCGCGCGCCAGTTCCTCCGCCCGCCGCGCCGCTTCCTCGAACGGCTTCGGAAACAGGCGCGCGACGTCCCGCGCGATGCTGCGCAGGCTGGAATAAGGCCGCGAGGCGGCGAGCCGCGACAGATAGCTGGATAACGCGCCGACCGGCGGGGCGATCGACATGTCGTTGTCGTTCAGGATGACGATCAGCGGCAGGCCGGACGCACCCGCGTTGTTCATGGCCTCATAGGCCATTCCGGCGGTCATGGCGCCGTCGCCGATGACGGCGATCGCGCGATCGTTGCGGCCGGTCAGGTGGAACGCCGTGGCCATGCCGAGCGCGGCGGAGATCGAAGTCGAGGAATGCGCGGCGCCGAACGGATCGTAGGGGCTCTCGCTCCGCTTGGTGAATCCGGAAAGACCGCCGCCCTGGCGCAACGTCGACATGCGGTCGCGCCGGCCGGTCAGGATCTTGTGAGGGTAGCACTGGTGGCCGACATCCCAGACCAGTCGGTCGTGCGGCGTGTCGAACACGTAGTGCAAGGCGACGGTCAGTTCGACGACGCCCAGCGACGCGCCGAGATGACCGCCGGTCGCCGCGACGGTCTCGATCGTGTCCCAGCGCAATTCGTCGGCGAGCCGGACGAGATCGCTTTCCGGAAGCTGGCGTAGATCGGCCGGATCGCGGATGCGATCAAGCAGCGGTGTCGGGTGGCGAGACATCCCTTGCGCCTTATCAGTTGCGACGCTGTAGCGCAAAGCGCGCGGCGTCTCTCAGCAAGTTGGCGCTTTGGCCGAAACCGTCAAGCTTCGCGACCGCCTGGCGGACCAGCGTCTCGGCGTAATCCCGCGCCTCGGCGACGCCCATGACCGACGGCAATACCGCCTTCCCCTGATCCGCGTCCTTCGCGAGGCGCTTGCCGACGGCCGCTTCGTCGCCCTCGATGTCGAGCAAATCGTCGGCGATCTGGAACGCGAGGCCGATGTCGAGGCCATAGCTGTAGAGCGCGGCGCGCGCGCGCCGGTCGCCGGCGGCGAGGATCGCGCCTGCCTCGCAGGAGAACGCGATCAGCGCGCCCGTCTTCAGTCGCTGCATGCGGACGACCCATCCCATATCGCGGTCCGCCTCGCCTGCCGCGAGGTCGAGGGCCTGACCGCCGCACATGCCGGAAAGGCCGACGGCCGTGGCGAGACCCTGAACCAGTTCGATCCGGACCCTGGCGTCGGGATGCGTCGCCGGCATGGCGAGAATGCGGAAAGCTTCGGCTTGCAGCGCATCGCCCGCGAGGATCGCGGTCGCCTCGTCGAACGCCTTGTGCGTGGTCGGCCGGCCGCGCCGCAGAT
Source organism: Pseudomonadota bacterium (assembly GCA_036732525.1). Classification (GTDB taxonomy): domain Bacteria; phylum Pseudomonadota; class Alphaproteobacteria; order Bin95; family Bin95; genus VMCJ01. Next base: position 4,041 of record DAINCG010000127.1, read on the forward strand.
CGTCGTCGTCCATCGCGGGCAAATCGTCGTGGACGAGGCTGTAGGCGTGCAGGCATTCGATCGCCGCCGCGACATGCAGCGCCTGGTCCCGTTCGCCGTTGCACGCCGCCGTCGCCGCGGCGACCAGAAACGGCCGGAAGCGCTTGCCCGGACCCAAAACGGCGTAGCGCATCGCCGCCGCCAGCTTCGCCTCGTCGCCGAGCGCATCGGCGGCGGGCAGCAGGGCGTTCAGCAACGCGTCCGTTTCGTCGGCCGCCTTGGCAAGCGCCGCTTGCAGAAGATCGGTCATCGTCCGGAAGTCAGTCGACGTCGAAAGGTTGGGTCTCGACCTTGCCGTCGGCCGCGGCGATGCGCTCGACGCGCTCCTTGGCGTTGGCCAGCTTCGCCTCGCAATGGCGGCGGAGCGCCGAGCCGCGTTCATAGGCGTCGATCGCCTCGTCGAGCGCGCCCCGGCCCTGTTCCAGCCGCTGCACGATGGCTTCGAGTTCGGCGAGCGCCTCCTCGAAACTCAGGCTCGCGACGTCGGCGGCGGGGGACTGCTCTGCGCGCTCGGCCATGGCGGCTGGCTCCACTGATTGGACGCCGCCGTTGTAACCCGCCGCCGGCCGGCTGTCAGCCCGCCTCGGGCTGGTCGAGGGCGTAACCCGCCGACCGCACGGTGCGGATCAGGTCCGTCTCCCCGCCCTCGTTGAGAGCCTTGCGAAGCCGGCGGATGTGAACGTCGACGGTGCGGCTCTCGACATAAATGTCCTGGCCCCAGACGGCGTCCAGCAATTGTTCGCGGGAAAAGACGCGGCCTGGCCGCTCCATGAAATGGCGCAGCAGGCGGAATTCCGTCGGGCCGAGATGAATGCGCCGGCCCGATCGCTCGACCTTGTGCGCGACGAGGTCGAGCGTCAGGTCGGCGAAATTCAACTGATCCTCCGCTGTCGCCGGGCGGCTGCGGCGCAGTACGGCGCGGACGCGGGCGACGACCTCGGCCGGGGAAAACGGCTTGGTCACATAGTCGTCCGCCCCGGAATCCAGCCCGCGCAGCCGGTCGGCCTCCTCGCCCCTGGCCGTCAGCATGATGATCGGCAGCGTGCGCGTCGCGGGCCGCTTGCGAATGCGGCGGCAGAGTTCGATGCCGGAGACGCCCGGCAGCATCCAGTCGAGCAGCACGGCGTCGGGCGCCCGCTCGGCCAGCGCGATCTCGGCCTCGTCGCCGTCCTGGGCGACGGCCGTCTCGAACCCGGCCGACTTCAGATTGTAGTCGAGCAGTTCGACGATGCCGGGTTCGTCCTCGACGATCAGCACGTAGGGCTGCATCTACGCCGTTTCCCGCCGCTTCGGATCGAGATCGTCGGCGCGCGGCCGGGCCGGCCCCAATCGCTCGCCGGTGCGCATGTAATAGACGTTCTCGGAGATGTTCGTGCAGTGGTCGCCGATCCGCTCCAGGTTCTTGGCGATGAACAGAAGGTGCGTCGTCGGCGTGATGTTGCGCGAGTCCTCCATCATGTAGGTCAGGCATTCGCGGAAGTAGCCGTCATAGAGGATGTCCAGATCCTCGTCGCGCTCGCGCACGGCCAGCGCCGCCGCCGCATCGGCATTCGCATATGCGTCCAGGACGCCGCGCAGCATTTCATGCGCCACTTCGTAGAGGCGGAGAATACTGCGGGTCTGCTCCATCTGCGGCGCCTGATTGATGATCAGCGCCCGTTTCGCGCCATTCTTGGCATGGTCGGCGATCCGCTCCAGCGACTGCGCGATCTTGAGCGCCGAAATCACGGTGCGCAGGTCGTTGGCGACCGGCTGGCGCAACGCCAAGAGGCGAACGACTTCCGCCTCGATCTCGGCGTCGAGCCCGTCGACCCGGCGGTCGGACTCGATCGCACGGAGCGCCAGGTCGTTGTCGCGCCTGAGCAGCGCCTGGATCGAGTCCGTCAGGATCGATTCCGCGTGCCCGCCCATGCGCCCGATCTGGGTCGAGAGCGTGTTGATCTCCTCCGTGAAGGAACGGACGATGTGGTTTTCCGAACTCGGCATTGCCGTGCCCCCTGAATGCGCTTCAGCCGAAGCGGCCGGTGATGTAGCCCTGGGTCCGCTCATCGCGGGGATTGGTGAAGATCTGCTCCGTATCCCCGACCTCGACCAGCACGCCGAGATGGAAGAACGCGGTCCGCTGCGACACGCGGCCGGCCTGCTGCATCGAATGGGTGACGATGACGATGCTGTAGGACTCCTTCAGCTCGTCGATCAGTTCCTCGACGCGCGCGGTCGCGATCGGGTCGAGCGCCGAACAGGGCTCGTCCATCAGGATGACGTCCGGACGCACGGCGACGGCGCGGGCGATGCACAAGCGTTGCTGCTGGCCGCCCGACAGGCCGGTCCCCGGCTGGTGCAGCCGGTCCTTCACCTCTTCCCAAAGACCGGCGCGCTCCAGGCTCGACTGCACGAGTTCGTCGAGCTGGTCCTTGTTCGAAACCAGGCCGTGGATGCGCGGGCCATAGGCGATGTTGTCGTAGATCGACTTCGGGAACGGGTTGGGCTTCTGGAAGACCATGCCGACCCGGCGGCGCAGTTGCACCACGTCGATCCGGTCGGACAGAATCTCCGTGCCGTCGACGGAGACGGAGCCGGTCACCTTGCAGCCGTCGATGACGTCGTTCATCCGGTTCAGGCAGCGCAGGAACGTCGACTTGCCGCAGCCCGATGGGCCGATCAGCGCCGTCACCTGGTTTCGGCCGATGTCCAGATCGACGTCGAACAGCGCCTGCTTCTCCCCGTAGAAGACGCACACGTCGCGTGCGACCACCTTGGCTTCCGCCGCTTGCATATCGAACCTCTCGCCGTCAGGCATCTCTCAAACCCCCTACCAACGCCGTTCGAAGCGTTTGCGCAACAGGACAGCCAATGCGTTCATGAGAATAAGGAAACCGAGCAGCGCCATGATCCCGGCGCTGGTGCGGGCGACGAACGCCCGCTCCGGGCTGTCCGCCCAGAGGTAAATCTGGACCGGCATGACGGTCGCCGGATCGGTGACGCCGCCCGGGACGTCGACGATGAAGGCGACCATGCCGATCATCAGCAGCGGCGCGGTTTCGCCGAGCGCCTGGGCCATGCCGATGATCGTGCCAGTCAGGATGCCCGGCATGGCGAGCGGCAGCACATGGTGCGTCACCACTTGCAGCCTCGACGCGCCGACGCCGAGCGCCGCCTCGCGGATTGACGGCGGAACCGCCTTCAGGGCCGCGCGCGACGCGATGATGATCGTCGGCAGCGTCATCAGCGCCAGCACCATCCCGCCGACCAGCGGCGCGGAGCGCGGCAGGCCGAAGAAGTTCAGGAAGACCGCGAGGCCGAGCAGGCCGAAGACAATCGACGGCACCGCGGCCAGGTTGTTGATGTTGACCTCGATCAGATCGGTCAGCCGGTTCTTCGGCGCGAACTCTTCCAGATATGTGGCCGCGAGCACGCCGATCGGGAAGCTGAGCGCCAGCGTGACCAGCAGCGTGAAGAACGAGCCGACCATGGCGCCCCAGAACCCGGCGAGCTCTGGCTCGCGACTGTCGCCTGACGTCCAGAACAGCAGGTTCATCGCCGACTTGATCGCGCCCATCTCCTCGAGCTTGTCGAGCCAGGCGATCTCCTGGTCCTTCACGCGCCGGTCGCTTTCCGGCAGGTCGCGGTCGATGAAGCCCTTGAGGAAGCTGTCGACGTCGTCGGAGGCATAGAGATCGACCGTCCGGCGCTGACCGATCACGCTCGGGTCGTCGCGAACGATGTTCAGAAGCTGCGTATCGACGCCGTTGCTGAGCAAGCCGTAAAGCGCGCGGCGGTCGCGACGGCCGGACACGTCGGGGAAGATGTCCTTCAGCGCATCACGCGCCAGCGCCGTGTAGTTCGCCCGGGCGAACGTCTCCGGATCGCGGGTTCCGTTCGGGTCGATTTCCGCCGGATCGAAGTAGATCTCCAACGCGATGTTGTGCTGGTAGAACGCGGACCAGCCTTGCGACACGATCGAGACGAGCAGCAAGGCCAGCATGCCGAGGGCGGCAAGGATCGCGGCCGCGCCGTACATCTTGAACCGGCTTTCGGCCCGGTAGCGGCGACGGACGTGCGCAGCCTCGGCCTCGCTGACCTGTATGCCGGCGACGGCCGCCGCAGCCGCGCTGCCGCCGACATCGGGCGATTTCACGGGCTCAGTCATATTTCTCTCGATACTTGCGGACGACCCGGAGCGCGATGACGTTCAGGGTCAGCGTTACGAAGAACAGCACGAGGCCGAGGGCGAACGCCGCCAGCGTCTTGGAGCTGTCGAACTCCTGGTCGCCGACGAGCAGCGTGACGATCTGCACCGTCACGGTCGTGACCGCTTCGAAGGGGTTGGCCGTCAGGTTGGCCGCGAGGCCCGCGGCCATGACGACGATCATGGTTTCGCCGATGGCGCGGCTGATGGCGAGCATCACCGCGCCGACGATGCCCGGCAGCGCCGCCGGCAGAACGACCTGGCGGATCGTCTCCGACTTGGTCGCGCCAAGACCATAGGAGCCATCGCGCAAAGACTGGGGCACCGCATTCATGACGTCGTCGGAAAGCGACGACACGAACGGAATGATCATGACGCCCATGATCACGCCGGCGGCAAGCGCCGACTCCGAACTGACGTCGAGGCCGACCGACTCGCCGATGCCGCGGAAGAACGGCGCCACGGTCAGGGCCGCGAAAAAGCCGTAGACCACGGTCGGAACGCCGGCCAGGACCTCAAGCAGCGGTTTCGCAATCGCGCGAATGCGCGGGGTGGCGTATTCCGACATATAGATCGCCGACATCAGGCCAAGCGGCACGGCGACCAGCATCGCGATCAGCGTGATCAGCATGGTGCCGGCGAAGATCGGGATCGCGCCGAAACTGCCGCTCGCGCCGACCTGGTCCGCGCGGATCGCGGTCTGCGGGCTCCAGTTCAGGCCAAACAGGAACTCCCAGAACGGCACGCGCAGAAAGAAGCGCCACGCCTCGAACAGAAGCGAGAGCACGATGCCGACGGTCGTCAGGATCGCGATGGCCGATGCGCCGATCATGATCCAGGTGACGATCCGCTCGACCCGGTTGCGGGCGCGGAATTCGAGGGTCAATCGCCGTTGCGCGAACCAGAGGCCGAGCGCCGCGATCCCACAGCAGATCGCGATCATCGCGAGGGAGGAAATCTGCGAAAGGCTTTCGTAGCGCGCCGCGGCCTGTTGGATCTCGGGCGTCGGATTGCTGCTCGCGATATCGCCGAACGCGATATTTCGGATGTCGTTCAGGACGAGGGAAAGCCGGTCGGCCGGCAGCGCCTGCGTTTCTTCCGAAAGCCCCGCTAGCACAAGGCTTTGAATGATCGAGTTCTCGGCGAACGTCCAGATCAGAAAAGCAGCGATCGCGGGCAGCGCGGCGCAGAGCGCGACATACGCGCCGTGGTAGCCCGGCAGGGAGTGCAGATTGGAAGGACTGGCCCCGGCGACGGCGAACGCGCGCTGGCGGCCGCGGTACACGCCGAACGCGATCAGCGCCAGCAACAGAAGAATGAAAACCCAAATCGACATCGGAGATCAGCTTTCGCGTAACGGCGACTGCGATCGCCGGCTCCGTAGCAGTCTGTTCGGATCGGGATGTCCCGGCGGCGCCTGTCGCGACGCCGGGACACAGCCCGAAACGTGCGCCTACATCGACAGCGGCGACATGCCGTTGGCGGAGTCGCGCATGGCCTTGCGATCGTCTTCCGGCAGCGGGATCAGGCCCTTGTCGGCGAGGTAACCCTCGTCGCCGGCGGCCCTCTCGCTGGTGAACTCGGCGACGTATTCCTTGATGCCCGGAACCACGCCGACATGCGCCTTCTTCACATAGAAGTAGAGCGAGCGGGAAACGCCGTAGGAACCGTCGGCGATCGCTTCGAACGTCGGCTTCACGCCTTCGACCTCAGCGCCCTTAATCTTGTCGGCGTTCTGGTCGAGGAAGGAAAAGCCGAAGATGCCCACCGCGTCCGGGTTGGCCTCGAGCTTCTGAACGATCAGGTTGTCGTTCTCGCCCGCTTCGATGAAGGCGCCGTCCTCGCGCATGGTGTGGCAGGCGGCCTTCTTCGCGGCTTTTTCCATCTTCTCGATGGTCTCGAAGGCTTCGCAGCCCTCTTCCATCACGAGTTCGACGAACGCGTCGCGCGTGCCGGAGGTCGGCGGCGGGCCGAGGACCTCGATCTTGACGTTCGGCAGATCCTGGCTGATCTCGCTCCACATCGTATAGGGGTTCGGCGCCATTTTGCCGTCGACCGGCACATCCTTGGCGAGCGCCATGAAGATCTGCTTCTTGGTCAGCTTCATGTCGGGGCCGGCTTTCGACTGGCCCATTGCGATGCCGTCATAGCCGATCTTCACTTCGACGATCTCGTTCACGCCGTTCTTGGCGCAGGTCTCGATTTCGGACTTCTTGATCCGGCGGGACGCGTTGGTGATGTCCGGATGGCCGACGCCGACGCCGGAGCAGAAGAGCTTCAGGCCGCCGCCCGAGCCCGTCGATTCGACGACTGGGGTCTTGAAGCTGGTGGTCTTGCCGAAATTCTCGGCGACGGCGGTCGAGAACGGGAAGACGGTCGAGGACCCGACGATGCGGATCTGGTCGCGAGCCACGGCAGCGCCGGCGAAGCCGGCGGACGCGACGACGGCGATGGCC
>DAINCG010000127.1:10771-11637 GCA_036732525.1 Pseudomonadota bacterium
TCCATTTGAGCCCGGGTTGTGGACAAATACAGCGCTTGTCCGCGCTGGCGCGTATGGTGATAGGCGCGCCGTGCGTAGGTCGTATGACCCTTATGTTTCGGTTATGTGACAGCCCACAGGATCGGCGGCGCGCGCGAGCGGCTTGCGATCAATCCAGCGGCGGCGGCAGCCAGACCGTGAAGACGCTGCCCTTGCCGATCGCGCTCTCGATCGAAAGCCGGCCGCGGCACCGAATCAGGATGTGCTTGACGATGGCGAGGCCGAGGCCGGTGCCGCCCAGCGTGCGCGAGCGGGCGACGTCGACGCGATAGAACCGTTCCGTAAGGCGCGGAATATGTTCGGCGCGGATGCCCTCGCCGTCGTCGGCGAACCGGATGCGCGCCTGCCCATCGACGACCGCGGCCTCGATTCGGACCTCGCCACCCTCGCGGCCATACTTGACCGCGTTCTCCAGGAGGTTCCGGAACACTTGCTCCAGCAGGTCCGGCTCGCCCGCTGCGGCGAACGTCGCATCGGGCGTCGTCAGGCCGATCCGTACGCCCCGCGCCGCCGCGATCGGCCCCATCTGCTCGACGACCGCCGTCAGCAGACCGGCGACATCGTCTGTCCGACCGGGCGGCGCGTGTTCGTCCATCTCGATCTTTGAGAGCGACAGCAGGTCCTCGACGACGCGGGTCATCCGCGACGCCTGCTCGCGCATGATCGCGAGGAACCGCGCACGCGCCGCCGGGTCGTCCTTGGCCGGTCCCTCCAGCGTCTCGATGAAGCCGACAAGGCTTGCGAGCGGCGTCCGAAGCTCATGGCTGGCGTTCGCGACAAAGTCCGCCCGCATCGCCTCGACCCCCCGGATCGCCGTCAGATCCTGC
>DAINCG010000128.1:0-6771 GCA_036732525.1 Pseudomonadota bacterium
TTCGCCGGCTCCGCCGGCGCCGCGCTCGGCATTCTGCACGTCGACCCGACCGGCGATCCGTCCGGCGCCGGGATCGGCAACCTGCCGGCCGACCTCGCCGCCGCGGGCAGCCTGTTCCTTGTCGGCGGGCTCTGTTCGGGGGACGACGCCATGCCCGCGATCGCCAGCAACGGCGCGGCCCCGGGCGCCGCGACCGGCGCGTTCGTTTCGCTCGACCTCGGCGTCGCGACGGGCGTCAGCCAGGGCTGCGCGCCGATCGGCCCGACCCGGGAGGCGACGATGGCCGACGTCGGCGTGATCGGCCGGCTCGGCGATATGACGGCGTTTGAAGCGCTTCTGACCGACCTCGGCCTCGGCCCCGACGCCGACCTGCCGTCGCTCCGCGCGGCGCTTGCCGGCGTCCACATCGCGTTGCCGATCCCGGGCGCGGACCGGCGCGATTACGTCGTTCGGAACATCACCGGCATTGACGGCGGCCGTGGCCTGATCGGAGTCGCGGAGGCGGTGGCGGACGGCGCCGGCGCCTTCTTCTGCCGGCGCGATCGGGAGAGCGCGGCCGCCGACCTCGTCCAGATGACGCAACAGACATTGAAGCGCCTCAGGCGGCCGCCGCGCGGCGCGCTCTATGTCTCCTGCCTGGCGCGCGGGCCGAACCTGTTCGGCCCGAACTCGGAAGAGGTCGCGATCGTCCGGCAGGCGATCGGGGCGGATTGTCCGGTCCTCGGGTTTTTCGCCAACGGCGAGATCGCCCACGACCGCCTCTACGGCTATACCGGGGTGCTCACCCTGTTCGGCTGACCCTGTTCGTCTGCCCGTCAGGCCTCGACCGTGGCGAAGCGTCCGGTTTCCGGATCGCGCCACTGCAGTTCGCCCGCGGCGATTGAGAAACGCGCGCCATGGATGCGGAGCGCCCCCTTGTCGAGCGCCGCCTTGACGAACGGGAAGGTCGCGAGGTTCCGGATTGAAACGCCGACCGCGAGGCTCTCCAGGGCGTGCTGGCGGGCCTGCGGCTCCTCGGAAACCGAGGGATCGGCCAGCATCGCGTCGCGGGCTTCGGCCAGGAGCTCGACCCACGGCCGGATGAAGCGTCCGATCGGGCGGTCGGTCGCGGCGGCCAGCGCCGCCTCGACGCCGCCGCAGAAGCTGTGACCCATCACGACGATGTCCCGGATACCGAGACCCTCGATGGCGAATTGCACGGCGGCGGACGTGCCGTGGAACTGCCCCGTCTCTTCGTAGGGCGGCACCAGGGCGGCGACATTGCGCACCACGAACAGCTCGCCGGGTCCTGCGGCGAAGATGGTCGCCGGATCGACCCGACTGTCGGCGCAGCCGATGATCATGGTCGTCGGGCGCTGACCCTGGGCGAGGGTCAGGTAGCGTTCGACCTCATGCTGATAGCGGCCACGGCGAAAGCGGCGATAGCCGTCGCGCAGCTGGTCGGGCATCGTCATCGGCTTCGGGGTTCCATGGTTGCGATCGATCCCGGGCGGAATAGCTGCGGCGGCCGGCGACGGCAACCGGCTTATCCGTCTTGGAACAGCGCGCGCCGCCACTTGACGGCGATCAGCAGGATCGTGGCGAGGCCGAATCCGGCCCCGAGGAAGACGGTCGTCTGGAAACCGAGGGCGCCGGCGGCCGGACCGGCGATGGCGAGGCCGATGGGCAGGCCATAGACCGCCAGCATGCGCACGCCCATCACCCGGCCGCGCAGCTTGGGATCGGCGAGGCGCAGCAGCGCCACCGCCATGGAGATCATCGAGAAGCCCTGCGCCGCGCCGATCAGGCCCAGCACGACCAGCCCCTCCTGCTTCGTCGTCGCGAAGCCGTAGGCGATCAGCAGCAGGTGCCAGGCGACGGCGCCCACGAACGTCAGGACGACCGGTCGTCGCGCGCCGCCGGTCGCCGCCATGACGATCGACGCGGTCAGCGAGCCGATCGCGAAGCTCGCCGCCAGGTGCGACAGGCCGGTCGCGTCGAGGCCGTAGACCTCCCGCGCGACATAGGAGAGCAGGCCGGAATTCGAAACCAGCGGGAAGCCGGTCAGATTGACCAGGAAGGCCAGCCACATCAGCGCCAGCACCGCGGGCGTCCGGGCCACATAGGCCAGGCCGTCGACCACCTGCCGGAACGGGTTGATGCGGGAGATCGCGCCGCCGGAGGCGTCGACATGCGCCACGCCGAGCGTCAGGCAGAAACTCGCGAGATAGAGCGTCGCGACGACAGCGTAGGCGTAGCCCAGGCCGAGCGTCACCAGGAGCCCGGCGCCGGCGAGAGCGCCGGCCATGCGGGCCGAATCCATCGTCGTCCGCGACAGGCCCATCGCGTTGGCGAGGCGGCCCGCCGGCATGGTGTCGCCGATCAGCGCGTTCCGCATGACGAGGTCCGAGGGTCGGATCAGGCCGGCGAAGGCCGCGATGAGAAAGAGATAGATCGGCGAGAGGGCGCCCGAGAAATCGAGGGACATGACCAGGATCGCGAGCAGCGCATAGAGCGCCCGGAGGCTGGCGAGCGTCCGCTTGCGGCCGACCCGGTCCGCGAGCGCGCCCATCGCCGGCGCGATCAGCGAGCCGAGATACTGCAGGCCCGCGAACAGGGCGAGCATGGTCACCGACTGGGTTTCGACCAGGACGAACCAGTTCAGGATCAGCACTTCCATCTCCAGCGCCCAGGACGCGAGCAGGTCCGCGGGCCACTGGAAGCGGAAGGAACGGATGCCGAAGGCGGAGAGGAAAGGGGCGCGGTCATTCATTGCTGGCGAAGCTTAAGCGGCAAACCGACCGTTCCGCCATCCGGCCCTTTTACCCCGTTCCGGCCCGTGCGACGCTGCGCGCCATGACCGACGCCACCTCCGATCCGAACGCTGCCGCGATCCAGGCGGTCGCCGGCGCCCTGCTGCCGTTGCTGCAGGCGATGGACGCGATGACCTGGGCGCGCCAGCGCCTGGATCCCTACGCCATGAAGCAGCTGGCGGATGCGATCGCGGCGCAGGCGACGCCGCTTCGCGAGGCGTTGCCGGCGTTCCGGGCCGCCGACCTGCCCGAAGCGCTCGGCGAATTCGCGGCCGCGGTCCGGACGGCGGCCGACGCGACGCTCAAGGCCTATGACGGCCTCGACGCCGCCAAGGCGGCCGAAGGTTTCGACGCGCTCCGGCTCGCGCGGCGGGCCGTCCGGGCGCACTTGGCGGCGGAGCGCGCGATCTATCCGCTCGCCGCGCTCTCCCCGCCGGTCAGCCAGTATTTCCTGCCGCCGGAACGCCGCGAGGACGCGGCCCTGCTCGCCCGGCTCGACGAAGCGGCGGACCGGCCGATGCAGACCGGCGGCGTCCGCAGCTTTCCCGGACCCGAGGACGCCGAGCGCGGCGGCTTCGCCTGCTACGTTCCGGAATATCTCGACCCGGCCGCGCCGGCGCCCGTTTGCCTCGCGCTGCACGGCGGGCGCGGCAATGGCCCGGACTATCTTTGGAGCTGGCTGCCGGCGGCGCGCGCCATGGGCGTCGTCCTGATCGCGCCGACGGCGCGCGGCGACACCTGGGCGATCATGGGCGAAGACGTCGACAGCCCGAACATCGCCCGCATCATGGACGACGTCGCGGCGGTGCAGGCGCTCGACCGGAGCCGCGTGCTGATGACCGGCATGAGCGACGGCGGCACTTTCAGCTATGTCGCGGGTCTGCTCGACGGCGGCGTCGCCACCCATCTCGCGCCTTTCGCGGCGAGCTTCCACCCGATGCTGCTGGAGTTCGTGTCGGCCGACCGGCTCGCCAATCTGCCGATCCGACTGACCCACGGCGCGCGCGACTGGATGTTCCAGATCGACGTCGCGCGTATGGCGGCGGAAGCGTTTCGCGGGCGTGAGGCCCGCCTCGTTTATCGCGAACTGCCCGACCGCGCTCACGTCTTCCCGCAGGACGAATGCCTGCCTGCGCTCGAATGGTTCTTGAACGACGGAGAGATGGATGCGTCCTGAACAACTCGGTGTGTGGCAGTCGCTCGACCGCCTCGGCTACGGCAACGCGCGTCATGTGGCGCGGCGGGCGGAAGCGCTCGGCTACGACACGTTCTGGTATCCGGAGTCCGCGCTATCAGAATCCTTCGTGACCGGGACGACCCTGCTCGGCTGGCTGGAGCGGATGAAGGTCGGCAGTTCGATCGCCAACATCTACGCCCGCGATCCGATGTCGGCTGGGAACGGCGTCCGGACATTGAACGCGCTGAACGACGGGCGCTTTACCCTGGGGCTCGGCGTTTCGCATGCGCCGATGGTCCAGGGCATGCGCGGCCATGTCTACGAGAAACCGCTGCCGGCGATGCGCATGTACCTGGAGGCGATCTATGCCGGCCAGCACAAGCTCGGCCAGCCGACGGCGCTGCCGATCATGCTGGGCGCGCTCGGGCCGAAGATGCTGAAGCTCTCGGGCGAACTGGCCCAGGGCGCATTGCCCTACAACGTGACGCCGGATCACACCGCCTATGCCAGGAGCGTGCTCGGGCCGGAGCGGCGCCTCGTCGTCGAGCAGAAGGTCGCCCTGATTGGCGACGCGGCGGAGGCGCGGCGGCTCGCCCGGGCGGAACTCTCCCGCTACATGACGCTGCCGAACTATCGCAACAACTGGCTGCGCATCGGCTTCACGGAGGCGGACGTGGACGGCCAGGGCTCCGACCGGTTCATGGACGGCATGGTGGCGTGGGGCGACGCGGACATGATTCGCCGCCGCATTCAGGAGCATCTGGACGCCGGCGCCGATCAGGTCGCGATCCAGCCGATCGCCGATCCGGGCGCTCTTGAGAAGGGCGACGTTTCCGCAATCGAGGATGCGCTGGCGGCGCTCGCGCCAACAATGGCTTAGCATCATGGGCTTACTGCTTTCCGGAACGCCCCGGCTGGGGTAGAGAGAGGCCTGGGGTCTCACGGGTTTCGGAAGCAGCCGCCATCGTGTCGTTGCGCCAACTGTTCGCTTGTCTGGCGATCGGCGTCTGCCTGCTGGCGGGCGTCGCCCATGCCGCGCCGCCGAAGCTGGTCGTGCTGAACAGCGCCGACGCCGGGCGGTACAAGCGTATCTTCGAACTTCAGGACAAGGGCGACTTCAAGTCGGCGGACAAGCTGATTCGCCAGTTGAAGGACGACATCCTGCTGGGCCACGTGCAGTTCCAGCGCTACATGCACCCGACCGATTATCGGACGAATTACAAAGAGCTGAGCGCTTGGCTCGACCGCTATAACGACCATCCCGAGGCGTTCCGGGCCTTTGCGCTCGCGATCAAGCGCAGCCCGCGCGGCGCGCCGGAGCCGAAGCGGCCGGTCTATGGCGAAGTGCATATCCTCGCGCTCGTCGGCGAAGCCCCGGCGAAGCCGATGCCGTTCATCGGCGAGCAGGAACGTCTGGCCCGCCAGATCCGCGCGCTGGTCCGCAAGGGCGACAATGCCGGCGCGCTCAGGGCGCTGCGCAGCGAGCAGGCCCAGCGCGCCATGTCCGCGCGCCAGCAGGATGCGCTCGCCGCCCATGTCGCCATGGGCTATTTCGTCGACGGTGACGACAAGTCCGCCTACGGCATCGCCAGCGCGGCGGCGAACCGCTCCGGCCGCTCGGTCGGGCAGGCGCATTGGGTCACGCATTTCGAAGCGACCGCGGTCGCGCCGGGCGCGACCTCGTGGACGGCGGCGGCCGGCGCCTTTTGGGCCGGGCGGATTCACCTGGCGCTCCGGCAGGTCGGCAAGGCGCGGGCCTGGCTGGAGAAGGCCGCGCGCCACGACCACACCTTCTATGGCCAGCTGGCGCTGCACGCGCTCGAGGCCGGCAGCCCGTTCAACTGGCGCGCGCCGGAGGCGACGTCCGCCGACATCGCCCGGCTGCGCGGTTTGAAGGCGGGCCGGCGCGCATTGGCCCTGCTGCAGATCCGGGAGTACTGGCGCGCCGACCAGGAACTTCAGCCGCTGGTCGACGACGCCGATCAGGCGACGCTGCGGTCTATCCTTGCGATCGCCCAGTCCTATTCCGCGCCCCGCGCGTCGATCCAGGCGGCGCACCGTCTGAACCGTCGCGGCGGCGGCTATTCGGCACCGGGTCATTTTCCGATCCCGCCCTGGAACGCGCCGAAGTCCCAGCCGGTCGACCGGGCGCTGCTCTACGCGTTCATGCGCCAGCAATCGCAGTTCAATCCCCGCGCGGCCAGTCCCGCCGGCGCGCGCGGGCTGATGCAGGTGCTGCCGTCGACGGCCAACTACATCCTGGGCCAGGACCGCTATGTGAAGGCCTATCGCGACGGCCTGTTCGACCCGGAGCAGAGCGTCGCGGTCGGCGCGCGCTACATCCGATACCTGCTGCGCAAGAAGCAGGTCGGCAACGGCCTCTTCCGGCTCGCGATCGCCTACAACGCCGGGATCGGCAACCTGATCCGCTGGCAGAAGACGATCAAGGACAACGACGACCCGCTGCTCTTCATCGAAGCGCTGCCGTCGCGCGAGACCCGGGTTTTCGTGGAGCGCGTTCTCGCCAATTATTGGATCTATCGGGATCGGTTGGGTCAGCGCGCGCCGAGCCGCGAGGACGTCGCGCAGGGCCGCTGGCCGATCTACAAACGGCAGGAGTAGGACCATGCCCGGCCTGGACGAAACCCGGCCCTTCGTGGCGGTCAACATCGCCATCCTCACCGTCTCCGACACGCGCACGCTCGAGACGGACACGTCGGGGCAGACGCTGGTCGACCGCGCGACGGCGGCGGGCCACAACGTCGTCGCGCGCGCTATCGTCGTCGATGACGCCGAACGCAT
>DAINCG010000128.1:6781-11629 GCA_036732525.1 Pseudomonadota bacterium
GAACGTCGACTGCGTGATCTCCACCGGCGGCACCGGCGTCACCGGCCGCGACGTCACGCCCGAAGCCTTCGAAAGCGTCTACGAGAAGCGCATCGACGGCTTTGGCGAAGCCTTCCGCTGGATCAGCTTCCAGAAGATCGGCACATCCGCCATGCAGTCGCGCGCGACGGCCGGCGTCGCCGGCGGGACCTATCTCTTCGCGCTCCCGGGCTCCTCCGGCGCCTGCCGCGACGGGTGGGACGAGATCCTGGTCCACCAGTTGGACAACCGCTTCCGGCCCTGTAATTTTGTGGAAATCATGCCGCGCTTGCAGGAGCACGTGCCCCAGCGCGGCCAATAGCGCCGCCGGCCTACGGCGGAAGGAGCGACGCGTCCCATGAAGTTCGGCATCTTCTACGAACTGCAGCTGCCCCGGCCCTGGCAGGACGATTCGGAATACGTCCTCTTCCAGAACGCGCTCGACCAGATCGAGACGGCCGACCGGTTGGGCTACGATTATGCCTGGGAGGTCGAGCACCACTTCCTGGAGGAATATTCCCACTCCGCCGCGCCGGAAGTCTTCCTGGGCGCCGCCTCGCAGCGGACCAAGGACATCCGTCTCGGCTACGGCATCGTCCAGCTCACGACGAACCAGCCGCACCGGGTGGCGGAGAAGGTCGCGACGCTCGACCTCGTCTCCGGCGGCCGGGTCGAGTTCGGCATGGGCGAGGGCGCCGGGCCGGCGGAGCTGCATCCCTTCAACATCCGGGTGCGCGACAAGCGGGAACGCTGGATCGAAGCCGTGAAGGCGACGATCCCGATGTTCACCAAGACCAACTGGGCGTTCGAGGGCGACTACTACAACTTCCCCGCCCGGAACGTCGTGCCGAAGCCGGTGCAGAAGCCGCCGCTCTGGGTCGCATGCTCGAACATCCAGACCATCGCCCAGGCGGGCGCCTGGGGCATGGGCGCGCTCGGCTTTACCTTCGTTTCGCCGGAAGCCGCCAAGGCCTGGGTGCACCGCTACTACAATGCGCTGCTGAAGTACCCGGACCGCATCGCGGACTATCCGGCCAACCCGAACATCGCCATGGTCTCCGGCTTCATGTGCGCGGATACGGACGAGGAGGCGCGGGAGAAGGCGGCGGGCTGGACCTTCTTCATCTTCGCGCTCTCCTATTACGGCCGGCACGGCGTCGACGCGCCGGGCGAGGGCGATCTTTGGGCCGCCTATCAGGACTGGCGGCATTCGGACAAGGCGAAACAGGCGGTCGACAACGCGCTGGTCGGCTCGCCGGAGACGATCCGCAAGAAGCTGCGCGCCTTCCAGGACAGCCATGTCGACCAGGTCATCCTGCTGAACCAGGCCGGCAAGACCAGTCACAAGGACATCCAGGACAGCCTCGAACTCTTCGCTCGGGAAGTGATGCCGGAGTTTCACGAACGGGACGCCGAGCACCAGCAATGGAAGCAGGACGTGCTCTCCGGCCGGATCGAACTGGAGGAGCTGTCGACCGAGCCCTACGACCTCTACAGCCACCAGAACGAGGACATCGTGCGCCTGACGCCGGAGCAGCTGAAGGCGCAGATGGCCGCGAAAGAGGCGGCGAAGGCCGCCGCGGGCGACGACTAGCCGCTTATGGCGAAGCCGGTCACCAATGTCGCGATCGTCGGCGGGGGCACCGCCGGCTGGATGACGGCGCTCACCCTCGCCACCATGCTGAAATGGCGGCCGGGGCGGGACGACATGAAGATCGCCCTGATCGAGTCGCCCAACATCCCGACCGTCGGCGTCGGCGAGGCGACCGTGCCGTCGATCAGCATGATGCTGAACCAGCTGGAGGTGCCGGAGGCGGAATTCTTCGCCCGCTGCCACGCCACCTTCAAGCTCGGCGTCCTGTTCGCCGGCTGGAACCGGTGGGAGGACGGCGCCGGGCGGGACTTCTTCCATCCCTTCACGGCGCCCCGCTTCATCAACGGCCTGAACGCCGGCTACCACTTCCGCGCCTTCGCCTCCGGCGGCCGGACGGACTTCTGCGACAGCGTCCTGCCCGTGCTCGCCGTCGCCGGCCGCAATCTGGGGCCGCGCCGGATCGGCGGGCGCGACTACGACCGCGACCTCCGCTACGCCTATCACCTGGACGCCGGGCGTCTCGCCGAATTCCTGCGGGAAATCTCGGTCGAGCGCGGGGTCGAGCACATTCGGGACGACATGACCGGCGTCGAGCGGGACGAACGGGGCTTCATCACGGCGCTCAATCTCGAACGCAATGGCCGGCATGACGTGGAGCTGGTCATCGACTGCACCGGCTTCCGCTCCATGCTGCTCGGCGGCGAGATGGAGGAGCCGTTCGTCTCCTATGACGAGTTTCTGCTGAACGACCGCGCCTGCGCGGTGCAGATCCCGCATCAGGACGGCGCGCCGCTTCGGCCCTATACCACTTCGACCGCGCTCTCCGCCGGCTGGTCCTGGAACGTGCCGCTCTATCACCGTGTGGGCACGGGCTATGTCTATTCCTCGCAGTTCAAGACGGACGATGAAGCGAAGCGGGAACTGCTCGACCATCTGGGGCCGATCGCGGCAGGGCTCGAGCCCCGCACGCTCAACATGCGGATCGGGCGGATGCGTCGGGCCTGGGTCAAGAACGTCGTCGCGATCGGGCTATCCGGCGGCTTCATCGAACCCCTCGAATCGACGGCGATCTACATGATCGAAGTGGCGAACCGCCAGCTCGCGACGTTCTGGCCGGACGTCGAGTTCCCCGAAGTCCTGACCAACAAGTTCAACGACGTCATGACGACGCTCCAGGACGAGGTGCGCGACTTCATCGTGCTGCACTACCGCCTGAACAACCGGACCGACCCCTATTGGACGGCCGCGCGCGAGGACTTGCCGACGCCGGACAGCCTGGCCGAGGATTTCGCGCGCTGGCGCTACGCCATGCCGAACGAGCGGGACCATCCGGAAGCCCAGCTTTTCCCCGCGACGTCGAACCTGATGTGCCTTTTCGGCAAGGGTTTCTACGACGTCGAGGGCCCGTCCGCCGCTCGACCGCCGATCACGTCGTCGGAGGAGATGCCGATGGAGCGGTTCGCCGCCGCGATCGACTGGGCGCGCTTTTCCGAATTTGTGCTGGCGCAGAAGAAACAGCTGGTCGGCGAACTGCCCGACCACCGCGCGCTGGTCACTTCGATCCGCGACGAGTCCGCCGCCGCCGACCCGTCGCTCACGGAAGCGGCGATGCTTTAGGAATTCAAGCCATGCCCCACGCAGCCGCCGCCGACGGCGTGAAACTCTACTACGAGGAAACCGGCGCCGGGACGCCGGTGATCTTCGTGCACGAATTCGCAGGCGACATGCGGTCCTGGGAGCCGCAGATGCGCCACTTCGGCCGGCGCTATCGCTGCATCGCCTACAACGCACGCGGCTATCCGCCCTCCGACGTGCCGCCGGAAGGACAGTACGGGCAGGACCTCGCCCGCGACGACATTCTGGCGGTCATGGACGCGGCCGGCGTCGACAAGGCGCATGTCGTCGGCCTGTCGATGGGCGGCTTCGCGGCCCTGCATTTCGGCATGGCGCACGGCGGTCGGGCGCTTTCAATCACGGTCGCCGGCTGCGGCTACGGCGCGGAGCCGGAGAAGCGCGACCAGTTCCGCGCGGAGACCGAAGCGACCGCCAAGCTGATCGCGGAAGAGGGGGCGGAAGCCTTCGCCGACGCCTACTCCATGGGCCCGACGCGCGTGCAATTCCTGAACAAGAACCCGCGCGGCTTCCAGGAATTCCGCGACCAGCTCGCCGAGCATTCCACCGATGGCGCCGCGCGCACCATGCTCGGCGTTCAGCGCGAGCGGCCGAGCCTCTTCGACCTGACCGACCGCATGGCGAAGATATCGGTCCCGACGCTGGTGCTGACCGGCGACGAGGACTGGCCCTGCCTGCTGCCCGCGATCCTGATGAAGCAGACGATCCCGACGGCGGCGCTCGCGGTCATGCCGAACTGCGGCCACACCATCAACATCGAGGACCCACAGGCCTTCAACGCCATCGTCGACCGCTTCCTGGCCGAAGTGGACGCCGGAACCTGGCCGACCCGCGACCCGCGCGCCATGGCCGGCTCGATTCTCGGCCTGAAGGACTGACGCGGCGGCCGGGCGGGAGCGCCGGCAGGTGACCGAATGGGCGATCGCCTTGATGGCGCAGGGCGGCTATGCGGGCATCGCCGCGCTGATGTTTCTGGAGAACGTATTTCCGCCGATCCCCTCCGAGATCGTCATGCCGATCGCCGGGGCCGCGGCCCGACGGGGCGAGCTCGACTTCGCAATGGTCGTTCTGGCGGGCGCGGTCGGCTCGGTCGCCGGCGCGGTCTTCTGGTACCTCGTCGGCCGCCGGCTCGGCGTCGACCGGCTGAAGCGCTTCGCGGACCGGCGCGGCCGGCTGCTGACGCTTTCGCCCCGTGAGATCGACGCCGCCGACCGCTGGTTCGACCGCCATGGCGGCAAGGCGGTTTTCCTCGGCCGTCTCGTGCCGGCCGTCCGCACGTTCATATCCGTGCCGGCGGGGGTCGCCGCCATGGCGCCGGGACCCTTTCTGGCCTGGACGACCGCCGGCACGGCGCTCTGGACGGCGCTGCTCGCCGGCGCCGGCTGGCTGGCGGCCGGCGCGCCGGAAGCGGTCGCCGACTATTTCGGCCCGGTCTCGAATGTCGTCGTCGGCGGCCTGCTCGCCTACTACGTCTATCGCGTCGTCACATTCCGGCGGAGATGACGCGGCGGGCGCGGATCGCCTACCATGCGTGCGGTTCAAGCGATGGAGCGCCCGAAATGCTGCTGCTGAAGCCCAACTGCGAGTGCTGCGACAAGGACTTG
>DAINCG010000129.1:0-11610 GCA_036732525.1 Pseudomonadota bacterium
CGTACCTTGGCTGCCGCCGCCGGCCGCCGGCCGCGTCAGGTCCGGATGGCCGGCCGCGATCCGCCGCCAGGGGCCGAGCAGGATGATCACGCCGATCGCGGCGACGACGATCGCGATGCCGACATAGGCGTCCCGCCAGCCGAGCCGCTCGATCATGATCTGCGACATCGGCGAGAAGGTCATGACGCCGACGCCCGCGGCGCCGGAGACGACCGCGACCGCCGTCGTCAGCGACCGGCCGAACCAGCGCGACAGGAGCGCCGACTGCACCGCGATGCCGAGCGAGGCGGCCCCGAAGCCGACGAAGATGCTGAGCCCCAGATAGAACTGCCAGAGCGCGGTCAGCTGCGAGGCGAAATAGGGGCCGAGCGCGAGGCTCGCCATGCCGAGCGGGAAGAGCACGCGCGGTCCGAACCGGTCGAACAGCCGGCCAGCGAGCGGCGAGAACATGCCGAGGCAAAGCATCAGCACGGCGTAGATGCTGGCCGCCTCGGCGCGCGACCAACCGAACTCGCTGCTGACCGGCAGCAGGAAGACCGCGAACGTCTCGCCGACGCCGCGCGCGCTCGCGCTCATCAGCACGAAGAGCGCGACCGCGACGATGCCGTAGGTCATCGACGCCCGGGCCGGCGACGGCTCGGGCCGCGACGGCCTGTCCGGGTCCTGATCGTCCGGCGCGGTCAGCGGGCGGGCATCCCGAGCCGCTCGCGGAAGCGCGTCTTCAGGTAGACGCCGTCCTGGGGCGGCAATTCCATGCCGGGCGCTTCGGGGCTGACCTTCACGACGGCGAGCCCCGGGCCGCGGACGGTCATCATCCATTCGCGGAGTTCCGCCGCCTCTTCGGGGGAGCGGACGTCGCGCACCGACTTGTAGCCGAAGCCCGTTCCGGCCTGCGCGAGGTTCACGCCGCGCGCGGTGTGGGTGAGCTGCTGGCCCGTCTCGCCATAGCGCTCGTTGTCGAGCACGATGACGACGAGGTTCTCCAGGCCCTCGGCGCCGGCGGCCGCGAGCCCGGTCAGGCCCATCAGCACTTCGCCGTCGCCGGTCAGGCAGAGCACGCGCTTCGAGGGTTGCGCGCCCGCGAGGCCGAGCGCCATCGGCACGGCGCCGCCCATGGCGCCCCAAAGGTAGAAGTTCAGCGGATGGTCGCCCGCGCCCATCAGGTCGTAGCAGGGCGAACCCAGGCCCGCGACGACGAGCACGTCGTCGCCGCGGCCGTCCAGCAGATGCTTCACGAACGGGCGGCGGTCGATCAGGCCATCGGCCTTGGTGGCGATCGCGGTCATTGCTTGTTGTCTCCCATGGATCCGGCCGAAAACTTCTTCGTGCCGACCAGCTTCTGGGCGAGCAGGACGGCGGTCATGCAGTCGCCGTTATAAGCCTGGTCGATCGCGGCGCGGACCGTCTCGGCGACGTCCTCGGCGCGCTCGACGCGGTAGCAGCGCACGACCGCCAACTCGAAATGCGCCTGGGTCTTGCCGCCCATCGGCATCTGCCACGAGTTGAACTCGCCCCACTCGCCGCGCATCGTCACGAACATCGGCATGGGGAAGCGGCAGGTCGTCATCAGGCTCAGCATGTTGATGGTGTTGCCGACGCCGCTCGACTGCATGAGCAGCGCGCCCTTGTCGCCGCCGAGCCAGGCGCCGGCCAGGCAGGCGACCGCGTCCTCCTCCGTGGCGACGGAGACGGCGCGCATGTCGTTCGCGGCATGCGCCCGTTCGATCAGCTTCTTGTGGCCGGCGTCGGGCACATAGGCCACCTGTTTGACGCCGGCCTCGACGAGCGCGTCGAAAATCTCGTCCCGCCAGTCGCGGGCGTCGGTCGTTTGGGTCATGGGGTTGCGTTCCGAATGGCGTGAGCGCGTGCTAGGAGGTCCCTTCGTACACGCTCGGACCCATCCCCGCCAATATGGCTGAACGCATGACCGATATGCCGCAGGCGCTCGTCGCGGCCGCGAATGCGGTCACGTGGCCGTCGGCGAGGATCATCTTCTACTACGTCGCGATGTTCGGCACGGTCGGCGTGATGGGGCCGTTCCTGCCGGTCTGGCTGCAGTCCCGCGCGCTCGACCCGCAGGAGATCGGCGTCGTCATGGCTGCGCTCGCCTGGACGCGGGTCGTGGTGAACCCGGTGGCGGCCCATGTCGCCGACACGACGGGGCGGCGGAAGCGGCTGGCCCTCTTGGCGGCGTCGGGCGCCTGCGTCGGCTTTGCCGTGGCGACCGAGGCCTATGGCTTCTTCGCCGTCCTGGCCGCGCTGACGTTCACGGCCGCCTGCCAGGGGCCGGTGCTGCCGGTCGGCGAGAATCTCTGCCTTTTGACCATCCGCGCGCGGGGTCTTGAATATGGCCGGCTCCGGTCCTGGGGCTCGGTCGCCTTCATCGCCGTCGTGACGGCGGCGGGCTTCTGGCTGGAAACCGCGCCGGCGGACCACATCGTCTACATGCTGATCGCAGGCTGGCTGATGATCCTGGCGGCGGTCGCCTGCCTGCCGGACCTCCGCTCGCCGCCACGACCCCGGAGCGAACGCGGCTTTCGCGCCGCGCCGGCCTGGCGGCTGCTTCGGGACGGGCGGTTCCAACTCGTCCTGGGTGCGGCGGCCGCGAACATGGGCGCGCACGCCGTGCTCAACAGCTTCTCCTCGATCCACTGGCTGGAGGCGGGGATCAGCGAAAGCCAGATCGGTTATCTCTGGTCGGTCGGCGTCGTCGCGGAGATCATTCTGTTCTGGGCGAGCGCCCCGATCGTGCGCCGCCTGGGCCCCGGCTGGCTGATGGTCCTGGGCGCCGCGGGCGGCGTCGTCCGTTGGCTGGGGCTCGGCTGGACGACGGACCTCTGGCTGCTGATGGCCTTCCAGACGCTGCACGGCCTGACCTTTGGCGCGGCGCATCTGGGCGCGATGACCTATCTGCAGCGCTATGTGCCGGCGGAGATTTCGGCGACGGGGCAGGCGCTCTATTCCGCGCTCGGCATGGGCGTGGCGATGGCGCTGATGCAGCCGGTCGCGGGCTGGCTCTATCAGGGCTATGGCGGCGGCGCCTTCTATGCGATGGCGGCGCTGGCGGCGGTTGGTTTCGGTTTCGCGGTCTTGCTCGCGCGACGCCTTGGTAAGGTTGCGTATAGTGTAGGGAAGGTCTAACTCAGCTTTTCCGCAATCAAGGTAGTGGAACAATGACCGCCTCTGTGTTCATCGACGGCGAGGCCGGCACGACCGGGCTCCAGATCTTCGACCGGCTGAAAGACCGGGCGGACATCGATCTGATCCGCCTCGATGACAGCCGACGCAAGGACGCTTCGGCCCGGCGGGACGCCCTCAACAGCGCCGACGTCGCCATTCTCTGCCTGCCGGACGACGCGGCGAAGGAAGCGGTGGCGCTGATCGACAATCCGACGACGCGCGTGATCGACGCCTCGACCGCGCACCGGATCGCGGACGGCTGGGTCTACGGCTTCCCGGAATACGCGCCCGAGCAGCGCCAGCTGATGAGCGGCTCGACCCGGCTCGCCAACCCCGGCTGCTACGCGATCACCGCGATCGCGCTGCTGCATCCGCTGGTCTCGGCCGGTCTCGTGCCGGGCGATTGGCCGATCACGATCAACGGCGTCTCCGGATATTCCGGCGGCGGCAAGTCGATGATCGCGGCGTTCGAGGCCGAGGCGGACGCGCCGAACCGGACGCAGGCCTCGATCGTCCGCTACGGTCTGCAGCAGAAGCACAAGCACCTGCCGGAGATGACCCGCTGGGCCGGGCTCGCGCACAAGCCGGTCTTCCAGCCGCATGTCGCGGCATATCGCCAGGGCATGCTGGTGGAAGTTCCGCTGCCGCTCTGGGCGATGCCCGGCAAGCCGGATCCGGAGGCAATCCACACGGCGCTCGCCGCGCACTATGAGGGCGAGCGCTTTGTCGAGGTCGCGCCGTTCGGCCCGCCGTCGGAGGCGCCGGCGAGCAATCCGCCCAATGGCGCCGACGCGCTCGACCCGGAATGCCTGAACGACACCAACAGCCTGCGCCTGCATGTGCTGACCGATCCCGATCGCGAGATGGTCGTGCTGGCCGGCTTGCTGGACAACCTCGGCAAGGGCGCGTCCGGTCAGGCGGTCCAGACGCTGAACCTCCTGATCGGCGCGGACGAAGCGACGGGATTGAACTGACCATGGACGATCAGGTTCGCATGCCGGCGCCGAAGGGGCTGGTCCTGCCGTATGAGGGGATCATGCCCCGGGTCGCGCCGGATGTGTTCCTGGCGCCCGGGTCGATCGTCGTCGGCGACGTCGAGATCGGCGAGCGGTCGAGCCTCTGGTACAATGTCGTCGTCCGCGCCGACGTCGGCCTCGTGCGCATCGGCAAGGGCACGAACATCCAGGACGGCAGCGTCGTCCACGTGACCGGCGGGCAGTTCGACACCCATATCGGCGACGACGTGCTGATCGGCCATCTCTGCATGATCCACGGCTGCACGATCCACGACCGCGCCTTCATCGGCATGAAGGCGACGATCCTGGACGGCGCGGTCGTCGAGCCCAACGCGATGGTCGCGGCCGGCGCCATCGTCACGCCGAACAAGGTTGTGAAGTCGGGCGAACTTTGGGCCGGCGCGCCCGCGAAGAAGATGCGCGACATGGAGCCGGACGAGATCGCCCGGCGCGCCAAGTCGGCGCCCGGCTATGCGGCGACGGCCGAACGCCATCGCCGGTCACTCGGACACGACTAGGGGCGCATGCCATGGACGCGCAACTGACGCCGGCGGCGGCGCTTCCGGAAGACGGCGTCGAGGGGACGCTTGCGGCCCGCGTCTGGCGTCCTGGCCTCGGTCCGGCGGTGGCGTGGGTCCGGGAGGACGGCGTCTTCGACGTCTCCCGGAACTTCCCGACGATGGCGGACCTGCTGGCGTCGCCTGCGCCGGCCGCCGCGCTGGCGGGCACGACGCCCGGCGAGAAGATCGGCGACGTCGGCGATCTGCTTGCCGCCAGTTCCGCCGATTTGCGGGGGCTCGAAGTCGCGCATTTCCTGGCGCCGCAGGACCTGCAGCCGGTCAAGGCGGCTGGCGTCACCTTCGCCGCCTCGATGCTGGAACGGGTCATCGAGGAGCAGGCGAAGGGCGATCCCGCCAAGGCCGAAGCCGTGCGCGAAGCCGTCCGGGAAAAGGTCGGCGATCTCTCGAAGGTGCAGCCGGGCTCGACGGGCGCGGAGGCGCTGAAGGAACGGCTGATCGAGATCGGCGTCTGGTCGCAATATCTCGAGGTCGGCATCGGGCCTTATGCCGAAATCTTCACCAAGTGCCCGCCGATGGCCGCTGTCGGCACGGGCGCGCTGATCGGGCTCAGGCCGGACAGCGCCTGGAACAATCCCGAGCCTGAGGTCGTCCTCGCAATTTCGCCCATGGGCGACATTGTGGGCGCGACGCTCGGCAACGACGTCAACCTGCGCGACATCGAAGGCCGTTCGGCATTGCTTCTGGGCCGGGCCAAGGACAACAACGCGTCCTGCGCGCTCGGCCCGTTCCTTCGCCTGTTCGATCAGACGTTCGGCCTGGACGATGTGCGCGCCGCCGTCGTCTCCCTCACCGTGACCGGCTTGGACAACTTCCGTATGGAGGGCGCGTCCTCCATGGGCCAGATCAGCCGCGATCCGCTCGATCTCGCCGCTTCGACGCTGAGCTCGGACCACCAGTACCCGGACGGCGCCTTTCTGATGTGCGGGACGATGTTCGCGCCGACGGATCTCCGGGACGGGGCGGGGTTCACCCACAAGCTCGGCGACATCGTTGAGATCGCGACGCCGAAGCTCGGCCGACTGGTGAACAGGACGGCGCTGACGCACGAGGCGCCGGCTTGGAACTACGGCCTGCGCGCGCTGATGCGGGATCTGGCGGCACGCGGCCTCGGGGCCTGACGGTCGCGCGGATCGCGAATCCGTCGCCGAATTGTGAAATCGGGTTGAATTCGGCGCTCGCTATAGTGCCGCCCATGAAACGCTTCGGATCCTTCGCGGCGGCGTTGCTCGCCGCGTTCGCCTTTCGGCCGGCGGCGGCGGAGCCCGCGCCCCCGGTCGCCGTCGAACTCTTTACATCCCAGGGCTGCTATTCCTGCCCGCCGGCGGAGGCTTTTCTCGGCGAACTCGCCAAGCGGCCGGACGTCATCGCGCTCGAATGGCATGTCGACTACTGGGACGACCTCGTCTACGGCAGCGCCGGGCAGTGGAAGGATCCGTTCTCCATGCCCGAGGCGACGGCCCGGCAATATGCCTACAATCGGCAGATTTCCGGCCGCGGCCGGGCCTACACGCCGCAGATGATCGTCGCGGGATCGCGTGAGATGGTCGGCAGCCAGCGCGACCGCGTCGAGGCGGCGGTCCGCCGGGCGCGCGGCGAGGCGCCCAAGGTCGGCATTACCTTCGAAACAGGGCCCGACGGCCGCATTTCGGTCGACGCTGGCGGCGCTGCGGCGACGTTGTGGCGGGTCGATTTCCTGAAGACCCGCATCACCAAGGTCGCCCGCGGCGAAAACAAGGGCAAGATCCTGGAGAGCCACCACATCGTCCGAGGCAAATCCCGTATCGGCGAGGTCTCGGATGGCCCGGTCGCGGTGGAGGCCCCACGCGAGGGCTACGGCTGCGCGATCCTGGCGCAGGTCGGCGAGGTCGGCCCCGTTCTCGCGGCCGCGTACTGCCCGGGTTCCGCCGCCAATTCCTGAGCCGGTAAGCCTCAGGCGCCTGATTTCTTGATGAATCGCTCGAACACGGCCAGCGTCTCCTCGCTGACGTGATGCTCAATGCCCTCGGCGTCGAGCTGCGCCTGCGCGTCGCTGACGCCGACGGCGCGCAGAAACGCTTCGACCACCTGATGGCGATGCCGGCTCATTTCCGCGAGCGCGCGACCCTCATCGGTCAGGAAGACGCCGCGATAGGGGCGCTGCGTCACGAGGCCTTCGTCGGCAAGCCGCCGCAACATCTTCGCGACGGAGGGCTGGGTGACGCCGAGCCGGCTCGCAATATCGACCTGCCTGGCTTCGCCGACGCCGTCGATCAAGTCGGCGATCAGCTCCACATAGTCTTCGGCGAGTTCGGTCCGCCGCGCCTCGCGCGCCTGGCGAAAGCTTTCCGTCTGCGTTTCGACCGCCGCCTCCGCCTGCTCGGCGTCCGGCTCGGACGAATCGGCGCGGTCCGTCTGTGTTGCGTTCACGGCGTCGCTCCGGCGTCGATTTGGTATGCCATGCGAGAATGATATTCAACCGAGGTTAAGTCTTTATACGCGGCTGACGGATTCGTAAACGGCAGGCAAACTTCCCATATGCGCCTCGCCGTAGAAAATGACCCTTGCGTTCCTAAGAACGCCCATTGAAGTCAGTATAGCCAGTGCTATATTTAGAACCGATGGCTAACACGGGGGGCTATATTGCAGCTTGGCGCATGGCATGGATCGATCGGACGGCGCGGCTTTCTGGGCCTTGTGCTTGCCGGCATGGTCGCGCTCGGGCTGCCGTCCGGCGCCGCCGCGGGCGAGGGCCCGCTCAAGGTCGTCGCGACGACCGGCATGATCGCCGATGCGGCGCGCGTCGTCGGCGGCGACCAGGTCACGGTCCGGGCGCTGATGGGGCCGGGGGTCGATCCGCATTCCTACCGCCAGACCCGGACGGATATTCTCGCGCTCGCGAAGGCGGATATGGTGCTGTGGCACGGACTCTATCTCGAAGCGCAGATGGAGGAGTTCCTGCTGGAGCTTGGCCGGAGCGAGCGCGTCGTCGCCGTCGCCGAGACCTTGCCGCCGGACCGTCTGATCGCCCACGACGTCTATACTGAGAAATTCGATCCGCACGTCTGGATGGACCCGACGCTCTGGACGGGCGTCGTCGCGACCGTGCGCGATGCGCTGATTGCGGCGAGGCCGGCGGATGAGGCGGCGTTCCGTCGGAACGCCGAAGCGCACATCCGAGAGATCGAAGCGCTTGCGGACTATGCGAAGCGCGTGACTGCGTCCGTCCCCGACGGGAGCCGCGTGCTGGTCACCGCCCATGACGCCTTCAATTATTTTGGCGCCGCGTTCGGGTTCGAGGTGGTGGGCATTCAGGGCATCTCGACCGCTTCCGAAGCCGGCTTGAAGCGCATCTCCGATCTCGCCGCGATGCTGGCCGAACGGCGGATCGCGGCGGTCTTCGTCGAATCCTCCGTCTCCGACCGAAACATTCGCGCGCTGATCGAAGGCGCGGCCGCCAAGGGCCATGAGGTACGGATCGGCGGCGAACTCTATTCCGACGCCATGGGCGTCCCCGGGACCTACGAAGGGACCTATATCGGCATGATCGACCACAACGTCACGACGATCGCGCGCGCGCTCGGCGGCGACGTGCCGGCGCGCGGCATGTCCGGGTTGCTGAACTGATGGCCGCCGCCGCGAAGCAAGCGCCGCTCGCGCTCGCCGCCCGCATGGGCGAGGCGGTCGGCCGGTCCGGCATTCCGGGCGAAGCGCCGCTCGCGATCCGCGGCCTGACCGTCGCCTATGGCGAGCACCCGGCGGTCTTTTCCATCGACGCGACCTTCGCGCCGGAAGCGATGACGGCCATCATCGGTCCCAATGGCGCCGGCAAGTCGACGCTGCTGAAGGCGGCGCTCGGCGTCGTGCCGCGCCTCTCGGGCGACGTCGCCGTCTTTGGCCGGCCGATCGAACAGGCGCGCGCGCGCGTCGCTTACGTCCCGCAGCGCGCGTCCGTCGACTGGGACTTTCCGACGACCGTGATCGACGTCGTCCTGATGGGCCTCTACCGCCAGGTCGGCTTGCTCGGCCGGATGCGGGGCGAGCATCTGGCGCGGGCGCGGGACTGCCTCGACCAGGTCGGCATGGCCGACTTTGCGGACCGGCAGATCGGCCAGCTTTCGGGCGGTCAGCAGCAACGCGTCTTCCTCGCCCGGGCGCTGGCCCAGGACGCCGATCTCTACCTCTTGGACGAGCCGTTCGCCGGCGTCGACGCCGCGACGGAGCGCGCCATCATCGACGTGCTGAAAGACCTCAAAGCGCGGTCGAAGGCGATCGTCGCCGTGCACCACGATCTCGCGACCGTCGCCAGCTATTTCGACCATGTCTTCCTGATCAACGTGCGGCGGATCGCGGAAGGGACCGTCGAAGACGCTTTCACGGCCGAGAATCTGAACGCGACTTATGGCGGCCGGCTCGCGGCGACGCATCTCGACCAGCTGGGCGGCGCGCGCCCCGTCGCATGAGCGCCCTCATTGACGCGCTGCTGCTGCAGGCGGGCTACAACGCGGCGCTCGTCGGCGTCGGCGCGGCGTTGCTGGGCGCGGCGGCGGGCGCGGCCGGAACCTTTCTCTTCCTGCGCAAGCGCGCCCTGGTGTCGGACGCGGTCGCCCATGCGACGTTGCCGGGCGTCGGTCTCGCCTTCATCGTCATGGTGGGCTTCGGCGCCGATGGGCGCGACCTCATCGGGCTGCTCGCCGGCTCGGCGGCGACGGCCTGGGCCGGCCTCCTCCTCGTCGAGTGGATCAGCCGGCGCACGCGGCTGTCGGAAGACGCCGCGATCGGCGCCGTGCTGTCCGTGTTCTTCGGCGCAGGCGTCGTGCTGCTGACCGTCATTCAGACCATGACGGCGGGCCGTCAGGCCGGTCTCGAAAGTTTCCTCCTCGGGTCGACCGCGGGCATGCTCTTCGCCGACGCGGTCGTCATCGCCGGGGGCGGCGCGTTGGCTGTGCTGGCGATCGTTCTGCTGCGCCGCCCGATGACGCTGGTCGCGTTCGACCCGGAGTATGCCGCTTCGGCCGGCTATAACGTTCGCCGCGTCGATCTCGCCATGATGGGTCTGGTGATGGCCGTGACCGTGATCGGCCTGAAGCTCGTCGGCCTGATCCTGATCGTGGCTCTCCTGATCATTCCGCCGGTGACGGCGCGTTTCTGGACCAATCGCAGCGAGCGGGTCGCGGCGTATGCCGCCCTTATCGGTGGGGCGGCAGGCTATGTCGGCGCTGCGATTTCAGCCGCCGCGCCAGCGGTTCCGACCGGGCCGATCATCGTCCTGGTCGCGGCCGGCGGCTTCGTCGCGTCGCTGCTGTTCGCGCCCGCGCGGGGCGTCGCCGCGGCCGTCGTCCGGCATCGCCGGTTTCAGCGCCGGGTGCACCGCCGCCAGGGCCTGTTGGCGCTCGCCCGCGCCGAGACGATTTTGGAGCCGTTCACGATCCGCGTCCTGAAGTCGGAAGGACTGGCGCGCGCCGACGGCGTGGCGACGGATGCCGGCCGGGCCCAGGCCGCCAAGATCGCCCGCGACGAGCGCCGCTGGGAAATCGCACGGGAAATCCATCAGGACGCAGCGTTGACCGGCCGCTATGACGGCCTGACCCCGATCGAGGACGTCTTCACGGCCGATGAGATTGCGGAGTTCGACCGTCGCATCGGCGGGCCCGTCGCCGTCGGGGCAGGCGCCTGATGGGCGCGGAGTTCGTTCAGCTCTCGCTGACGCCGATCCTGATCGGCGTCTTTGCGGCGATCGCCTGCGCGCTGCCGGGGAATTTCCTGATCCTGAGGCGTCAGGCGCTGATCGGCGACGCGATCAGCCATGTGGCGCTGCCCGGCATCGTCGTGGCGTTCCTGCTGACCGGGGTCGTGGCCCCGCTGCCGATGCTGCTGGGGGCGGCCGGCGCCGCCATCGTCGCCGTGCTCGCGATCGAGACGATCAAGCGCCTGGGGCGGATCGAGCCGGGCGCGGCGATGGGCGTGACGTTCACGACGCTCTTCGCCGGCGGCGTTCTGCTGCTCGAACAGTCGGACACCTCGGAAGTGCATCTCGACGTCGAGCATGCCCTGATGGGCAACCTGGAAAGCCTGATCTGGTTCAAGGCGAACGGTTGGGCGTCGCTGCTGGACGCCGACGCGCTCGCCAGTCTGCCGGACGAACTCGGCCGGACGGCGCTCGCCTGCGGCATCGTCGTCGCCCTGACGGTCGTCTTCTGGCGCTGGCTCAAGATCTCGACCTTCGACGAGGCGTTCGCGCAGGCGCTCGACCTGCCGGTGCGCACGATCGGTCTCGGCCTCGTCATCGTCGCAGCCGTCGCCGCCGTCGCGGCCTTCGACGCAGTCGGGTCGATCATCGTGATCGCCATGTTCATTTGCCCGCCGGCCGCGGCGCGGCTCATGACCAATCGCCTCGAGACGCAGGTGTGGTGGTCCGTGGCCTTCGCTGCGGCCGCGGCCGTGCTGGGCTATGTGCTCGCAGGCTACGGCCCGATCTGGCTCGGCGCGGAGAACGCCGTCAGCGCCGCCGGCATGATCGCCGCGGTCTCCGGCGCGATCCTGGGGCTCGCCTGCCTGTTCGGCCCGCACCGGTCGCGGATCGGCGCCGGCAAGGCGGACGCCGTTTAGATCGTCAGGACGGCCTTGCCGGGGTATGTGCGGGCGATCAGGCCGGCCGCGACATCGCCGATGGCCGACCAGTCCTTCTTGACGGACACCTCCGTCTTCAGCCGGCCGTCCAGCAGCAGCCGCATCAGGCGAGTCAGGCCTTTGCTGGCGCTTTCCTTTTCCGATTCACGGTAGAGGTGGAAGCCTTCGACGCGCCCGTCGCCCGACAGCAGCATGGTCCGGATCGGCACGGTCGCCTCGAGCCCGCC
>DAINCG010000130.1:0-8286 GCA_036732525.1 Pseudomonadota bacterium
GAATTCCGGCGCGAAATCGGCCAGCTCGTCGCGCGGGGGGCGGATGAACATGTTCCGCGCGAAGAGGCTGTGCCACGCCTGTTCCGTCACCACCCGGACGGGCAGCCGGTAGGTCTTGTCCGCGCCGGCATAGAGGTCCTGCACGTAGACGTGGCGGTTCTGCAGATAGGCCTGCACCCGGCGCAGCAACCGGTCGAAGGAGGCTTCCTCCATCGGCTGGTTGACGGCGCCCCAGTTCACGTCCGTCTCGGTCTCGCTGTTGCGGACAATGAACTTGTCCTTCGGCGACCGGCCGGTGTGTTGGCCGGTTTCGCAAAGCAGCGCGCCATTCGCCGCGAGAACGCCCTCACGGGCCTGCAGCGCCCGCTCGTACAGCGCTTCCGTTCCCAGATTCCATGACGCCGCCGCCGTGTGGCCCAGCCCAATGCTGTCCAACCGTTTGTCGGTATCCACCCTGAATCGTCCCGAAGCTGTTGGTGAGGCAAACAGGCGCTCTAGAAGCGCCCTGTGCTCGCGCAAGATAGGCGCGGCAAATCCAAGCCGCAACAAAACCGACCAGCTTAACGCCTATTTGCCCCGCGATTGCGGCCCTATGTCACGCGCTCCATCGCCGGTCAATAGCATGGCTGTGGGCAGAGCCACGGCGCGTCCGAAGCCCGCCACCAGGTGCGCGCTCTCCAATCCGATCCGATAGAGTCGCATGTCGCCGAAGTCGATATAGGCGTGCGCGGCGGGCCTGCGGGCAAGATAGGCCGACCTGTCTTCGGGCGTCGCCGGCCCCGCACGGCCCGCGACCGTCAGGCGCGCCGCCCGCAGCGGCTCCGCCGGATCGATCGCGTCCCAGAAAAGCAGGCTCGCCCGTCCGTCGGCGGCGAGCGCCTCACCGTGAGCCGAAAGATCGGACGCGAGCACCAGCGGCGCGCCGTCCGGCGCCAGCGCCGGCGTGGTCAGCGCCGTGTAGGGCGCGCCCGACGGCTGGATGACCGCAAGCGCCGCCGCGTCCGCCGCCGCCATCAGGCGGCGGGCGAGCGCCGCGTCGGCCGCGGTCGCTTCAGGACGGACGCGGGCCACGAACGCCCCGAGCCGCTAGAACGACTTGGCGCCGAGCAGTTTCTGGGTCAGCAACACGGCGACGCACTGGTGCGACTTGTAGGCCATGGTCATCGCCGCCTGCACGGTCGGCATGACCTCGTCTTCCCGCTCGATCTTCAGGACGACGAATTCGCAGGCCTTCATGATGGCTTCGATGGAGGCGCCCATCGGCATCTGCCACGGGTTGCCTTCGCCGAAATCGCCGCGCATCGACATCAGCGTCACGAACGGGAAACGGCCAAGGCGCAGCAGCGAGAACATGTTGACGCAGTTGCCGGCGCCGCTGGACTGCATCAGCAGGACGTGCTTCTGGCCGCCGAGCCAGGCGCCGGCGGCCATCGCGACGCCTTCTTCCTCCGTCGTCAGCGCGACCGAGTGCATGTCGTCGTCGGCGAGCGACTTGTCGATCAGCACCCGGTGGCCGGCGTCGGGCACGTAGGAAATCTGCGTGACGCCTTCCTGCTTCAGATAGTCGTAGACTTCGTGCGCCCAGGGTTGATCCTTGGCCATGTGTTTCCTCGCTCTCAGGGGCGGACCGTCCGCCTCGAAATTTTCGCTGTTCGCCGCGCCGGGCGCGATTTGAGCGGGCAGGATAGTCCGTTCCGCGCCGTCGCTGTAGGGGGCGCCGCGATCAATCCGATCCGGTCAATGGACCCCGGCCATCGCCCGGGCGTCCGCCGCCGGGAAGCCGACGCTTTCCGCTGCTTCGAGGATCGACGCCCAGGCGTCCTCCGGCAGTTCGATCCCATTGGCGCGACGTTCTGCCGCCCGCCGCCGCTCGGGCTCGCCCGGCACGAGGACCTCGTCGACGCCGGCCGCCGGCGCGGCGCTCTTCACGTGCTCGACATACTGGCGGACTTCGCGGGCGAAGAAATTCTCCTCCTCCATGAAGACCTCGGGCGTCAGGTAGATCGACAGCATGCCGTTCGCGAAGCTGCGGCCCGCGACCGGACCGGCCACGCCGTTGCCGGTCAGGGCGCCGCCCAGCAGTTCGCACATCAGCGCGAGGCCGGAGCCCTTGTGCTCGCCCATCAAGCGGATCGCGCCCTTGCCGTTGCGCGCGCTCGGCGGCGCTTCGGGACTGGAAGGCCCGTAGAGCGCGGCCGGGTCTTCGGTCAAGGCGCCGGTCTCGTCGATCAGCGCGCCCTTGG
Source organism: Pseudomonadota bacterium (assembly GCA_036732525.1). GTDB lineage: Bacteria > Pseudomonadota > Alphaproteobacteria > Bin95 > Bin95 > VMCJ01. The sequence continues at coordinate 2,244 of DAINCG010000130.1, forward strand.
GCAGCGGCTTGCCGCCCTTGGCGGCGACCAGCACCTTGCCCTCCGCGACGATCGACGTCGCGAAGTCCAGGATGTAGGGCGGGCCGTCCGGCTGTGGCACGCCGACGGCGAAGGGCGCCGTCGAAAAGCGCTTCTCCCGCGCGCCGAAGGGGGCGACCAGTTCGCTCGCCCGCGCATTGACGAAGTGGATCGAGACGAGGCCGGCCGCCGCCGCCTGTTCCGCCCAGGCGCCGACCCGCCCGATATGTGCGGCGTTCTTCAACGTGACGATGGCCACACCCATCTCCCGGGCCTTCGCGATGCCGATATCGACCGCCCGGGGCGCCGCCGTCTGCCCGAAGCCCAGTTCGGCGTCGAGCACGGCCAGCACCGGCGTCTCCCGGACGACGCGAAGCTCCTTGCCCGGCCGCATCATGTCCTCGCGCATCCAGTTGACGTAGCGCAACGTGCGGATGACGCCGTGGCTGTCATGGCCGGTCAGGTTCGCGCCGACGAGGTTTTCGGCGACGCGGTCCGCTTCATCCCGCTCGCAGCCGGCGCGGTCGAAGATTTCCGCGATGACCGCGGTCAGGCGGTCGGCGGCGATGGTCGGCATGGTCCCCTCGGTTCCCCGCGTCAGTTGAAGTGCGACTGGATCACCAGGTTCGGCAGCCAGAGGCAGAGGATCGGGAAGAACAGCATCAACAAGAGCACGATGCCGTCGGTTATCAGGAACGGTATCGCGCCCTTCATCACCTTGGTCACCGGCACGCCGGTCGTTCCGCTGACCGCGAACAGGTTGAGGCCGACGGGCGGAATGACGCCGCCCATTTCGATCGCGATCGCCGCCAGGATGCCGAGATGGATCGGATCGACGCCGAGCGTCAGGGAGACCGGGAAGAAGATCGGCACGGTCAGCACCAGGATCGCGACGCCAGTCAGCCACATCGACAGGAACAGCATCACGATCAGCAGGACCGCCAGGAACTCCATCTGCGTGAAGCCCTGCGCCGAGGTCCAGGCGGCGATGTCCTGCGGCCAGCCCTTGTTCGCCAGGAGGAACTGGAAGACGCCGACGCAGCCCAGCAGGAAGTAGACGATAGCGGTCAGGTTGATCGTCCGCTGCGTCGTCGGCATCAGCTCCTTCAGGAAGGCCCCCTTGCCCGAAATGATGCCGAAGAGCAGCGCATATCCCGCCGCCGCGGCGCCTGCTTCCGTCGGCGTGAAAACGCCGCCATAGAGGCCGCCGAGCACGCAGATCGGCATCAGGAGCGCCGGCCAGGCCTCGCCGACGGACCGGATCAGCTTCTTGAACGAGAACGTGCCGCTCGGCAGCTTGATGAACATGGACAGGCCGATGATGATCACGGCGTCCGAGATCGCCAGCATGAGGCCCGGCGTGAATCCCGCGAAGAACAGCGAGACGATCGATTCCTCGGTGATGATGCCGTAGAGGATGAGCGTGATGCTGGGCGGTATGAGGATCGCGATGCCGCCGCCGCAGGCGATGATGCCCGCCGACATCCAGACCGGATATCCCCGCCGGATCATCTCCGGATAGGCGATGATGCCCATCGCCGCCGCCATCGCGGTCGACGAACCGGAAATCGCGCCGAACAGCACGGCCGCGAGGAGCGTCGCATAGGCGAAGCCGCCTGGGACCCAGCCGACAAGCGCGTCGGCGAAGCTGAACAGTCGGGAGATCAGGCCCGTCTTCTCCATCAGGAAGCCCGCATAGATGAAGAACGGGATCGCCATCAGGGTGTAGCTGTTCAGGAACTGAAAGAACGCGCGGAACAGCGCGTTCGGCGACAACATCGGGTCGGTCATCACGACGAGAATCGTCGCGCCCGCCAGCGCGATGCCGATCGGCGCCGCCGCCAGCATCAGCGCGATCATCGATCCGCCTAGAGCCCACATATCGGTCGTTCCCCTATACGCGCGAAGCCAGCAAGGCCCGGCGGATCAGATGTCGGTGTGGATTTCCGCCGGCGCCCATGGAAAGACGGTCTTGCCGAAGAGCGCGCGGATATCCTGGTAGACGTGGAAAAGCGTGACGAGCGCCATCAGCGCGAACGCGCCGAGCAGCATCGCCTGGAACGGCCACAACAGCAGAAACATGCTCTGCGACGTGCGTCCGGTCAGCATGGTCCGCTCGACCGCCGGCAGGCCCCAATAAGCGAAGAAGCAGTAGAAGAACAGCGAAAACGCCGAAACGCAGAGGCGGAAGAAAATCACCGTCTTCTCAAAGCCGCGGCCGCGCAACAGGTCGGTGAAGGCGCTCATCACCAGGTGCGCGCGCTTCGCCTGGGTGACGGCGAAATAGATGAACACGGACCCGATGATCAGGTAGATCACGAAGTCCTGGCCCCATTCGTAGACCACCCCGAAGATGTAGCGCCGGATGATCTCGAATAGGGCGAACAGCGTGCCGAGCAGCAGGCCCAACGACGCAATATTGCCAAGTATCCTGTCGAGCACGAACCGGATCGCCCGATACAGGCCGTCCATCAATTCATCCATCGCGCCAGCCCCTGGGTAGCGGCCCGCGCCGCCCGCCGCGAATGAAATCGGGGGCGCCGGCGCGAATCGCAGGTTGTTTTTTCTGCAAAGGGGCGCGCCGCCGTGGCCCGGCGACGCGCCCGAAAAACGTCCGTCCAGATGGCGCGCGCTAGGGCGCGCGCCGCCTGATCGGAAGATCGCCTACTTCTGGGTGTACTTCGTGAAGTAGTCGGAGAGCGCGGCGCAGTCCGTCTTCTCCAGATCGGTGGAGCCGACCGGATTGGCTTCGACGAGCTTCTCGGCTTCCATGGCGAACTTGTCGACCCACTCGTTGGCGTCGTCCGGCGTGTTCGCCTTGATCCACTCGCCGGTGGCGCCGCCTGCCTTCGCCTTCACCGCCGCGGCTTCTTCCTTGTTCATGACGTAGATGCCGGGCTTCGACGGGTCCTTGGTCTCGAACTTCTCGACCAGGCGCTTGTCATTGCACCAGTTCATTTTCTTCTGGAACGGGATGACGTCATTCGTGACGACATCCTCGAGCACCTTGCGCTGCTCATCGTCCAGGCGCGACAGCCACTGCTTGGAGGCGCCAATCCAATAGTAGTCGCCGACGATGCCGTTCAGGCCGGCGATCGTGAAGAACGGCGCCTGGTCCTTCGTGGTGTTGAACCCGCCGAGCGAGGTCAACAGGCCGTCGATCACACCCGTCTGCAGCGCGGGCGGAACATCGCCGAACGCCATCGTGGTCGGGTTGGCGCCAAGCGCGGCCAGCAGCGCGTTCTCGGCCGGTCCCATGGAGCGGATCTTCTTACCGGCGAAGTCTTCCGGCGTCAGCATCCGCTGCCCGGCGCCGGCGCCCATGTACATGGAGAGATGGCCCGCGCCGAAGATGTGAACGTCATGGACCTTCTCGAAGCGATCGACCAAAAACTTGTAGGTCTCGGTCTGCTCCAGGCTGTTGATCGCGCCCGGCGTCGTCAGCAGCTGCGGACCGACGACAAGGTTCATGTAGGGATCGACGGCGGCGGTCTTGCCGAACTGGCCCCAGGTCATTTCGAGGTTGCCCTCGGTCATGGCCTCGACCGCTTCCGGGATGCGATACAGCGCGCCGGCGAAGTAGAGACGGACTTCGCTGCCGGGGACGGCGGCTTCGAGCTTTTCCTTGAAATAGGTCATGGCGATGCCGGCCGGATGCGGCGGGCCCGTCAGGTCCGCTGCGATACGGATCGTCATCGGCTCCACGGCCTGCGCCGAGAAGCCGGCGGCTGACAGCGCGGCAGCCGCGACGGCGCCGAGCAGCGTCTTCTTGCCAAATGCGAGTTTCATTCCTGGGCAACTCCCTGTGTCGTCGATTCCGCGCGCTGCATACGCACGGTCGGCCGGCCGCCCAAAGACGGCGCGGCTCTACCCTGAACCATAAACACGAACCCGGCGTCCGCGCGAGTCCTTTTCTTTCGGAAATGCGTGCAGAAGCGTCAGGAAATCACCCGTACGGGGGCGCCGGCGATCCAGGCGCGCACGCATTCGACCGTCTGCGGATAGAACACCCGATAGGTATCGTCGGTGACATAGCCGAGGTGCGGCGTCAGCACGACGTTGTCCATCGTGCGCAGCGGATGGTCCGCCGGCAGCGGCTCGACGCCGAAGACGTCGAGGCCGGCGCCGCCGATCCGACCCGCCTGCAATGCCTGCAAGAGGGCGTCCTCGTCGACGATCGGCCCGCGGGAGGTGTTCACGAGGTACGCGTCCGGCTTCATCGAGGCCAGATCCGCCGCCGTGACGAGGCCGCGCGTCCGGTCGCTCAGGATGAGGTGGACGGAGATAAAGTCGGCCTCGCGGAACAGCGTCGCCTTGTCGACCAGGCGCGCGCCATGTTCGGCCGCGCGCTCTTCGGTCAGGTTCTGGCTCCATGCGATCAGGTTCATGTTGAACGCTTTGGCGTAGGACGCCACGGCGCCGCCGAGCCGGCCGAGGCCCAACAGGCCGAGCGTCGCGCCTTCGAGCGTGCGGCCGACGGTCTTCTGCCACTGGCCGGTCCGCATGTCGCGGCCCGCCTGCGGGATCGAGCGGGCGAGGCTGAGGATCAGGCCCATGGCGAGTTCCGCCGTCGGCGCGTTCGTGCCGGACGTGCCGCAGACCATGACGCCGCGCTCGCGCGCCGCGTCGACGTCGATCGAGGCGTTGCGCATGCCGGTCGTGACGATCAGCTTGAGATTCGGCAGCGCCTCGATCACCGCGCGGGTCAGCGGCGTCCGCTCGCGCATCGCGCAGATGACGTCGAAGGGTTTCAACCGCTCGATCACCCGGCCCTGATCCGCCTGATGGTCGCGAAAAACCGTGATGTCGAGCCCGCTCCAATCCGCATAGCTGCGGGCGACCCCCTGGTAGTCGTCGAGAACTGCGATCTTCGTCATTGGATGCGCCTTGGTTGAGATGCGTTTGCCCGGCATCCTGCCCGCATGGTCTTGCCCCTGTCCAGCAGCCGCGCGATAACCGAACATGGGGGCATCGAAGGGCGCATGTATGGGAGCGGAGCGGATGATCCGTAATTTTGGGCGATGGTTCGCGCCGGCGCTGGCTCTGGCGTTCGCCGGAGCGCTTGCCGCCTGCGGTTCGAGCAGTCCGCCCCAGCCGGAGACCCGCACGCCGCCCAAGCCCGTCGCCCAGAGCCGCCCGCCGGCGGCGGCCGTGGCGGCGCCGAGGCCCCAGCCCGCGGCGCGCCCGCTTCGGATTGCGTTTCTGGCCCCGTTGTCCGGCGAATACGCCGACGTCGGCCGCGACCTGATGAACGGCGCGGCGATGGCGCTGCTCGAATCCGACGCCGTCGCGGAACTGCTCGCCTACGACACGAAAGGGGAAAGCGCGGCCGCGTTGTCCGCCTTCCGTCTGGCCGCCGCGGCACAGAACGATATCGTCGTCGGCCCGCTGTTCGGCGGCAACGCGAAGTCGCTCGGGCCGCATCTGAACGCCGCCGGGCTGACGGCGCTGGCGTTCTCGAACGACGGTTCGGCGGCCGGCCCGCGCGTCCTGGTCCTCGGCCGGGCGCTGGAGGCGGAGACGTCCCGCATCGTCCGCCATGCGGCGGAAAACGGCGCACGGCTGATCGCCGTCTTCGGCAAGGCGGACCGCGCCGGTATAGCCGCCGCCGGGCAAGCGGAACGGGATGCCGCGCTCACGACGTCGTTCAACGTCCGCCGCGCGCTCTATGCGCCGGACACCAGCTACACGGACGTCGCGACCCAGATTCGAAATCTTGTCAGTCAGCCCGACGCCGACGTCGCCCGCGTCGCCAGGGCGGAGCAGCTGCGCGCCCAGCTCAACGCGGCGCCGGAACCCGCCTCGCGGGCGCGCAACAGGGCGCCGAGGGCGAACTTTTCCGCCAGCTTGCCCTGTTCTACATCCGGATGACGGGGGCCAGCGTCGTTACGCGTCCGCAGGCGATCGACGCGGTCGTCGATCGATATCGGCGCGAGAGCACGGCGGCGGGCGGCGGCGGCGTCGACGCGGTGTTGCTGACGCTCGGCGGCGGCGACCTCTCGACGGTGGCCCCGATGTTCCAGCT
>DAINCG010000130.1:8296-9344 GCA_036732525.1 Pseudomonadota bacterium
GGCCTGTCCGGTTGGGCCGAACTCGATCCGGCCCGCTCCGTCGAACTTGCCGGCGGCCGGTTCGCGGCGCCGCCGCCGACGACCCGCTTCGACGGTCGCTATCAGAGCGCCTATGGCGACCGGCCGTCGGAGTTGGCGGGCGTCGCCTACGACGCCGTAACGCTCGCGCTCGCCGCCGGGCGAAAGTCGCCGGCGCGGCCATTGCCGCCCGAAGCGATCTTCGCGGCCGGCGAGGTGGACGGCGCGATGGGGCGCGTGCGCATGTCCCGGACCGGCATCGCCGTTCGACCGCTCGAAGTTCTGGAGATGCGGCCGTCCGGCCTGCTGCCGGTCGAGCCCGCGCGTATCGTCGATCCGGCCGATCCGCCGAAGGGCGGCGTCGCGGGCTCCTGATCGACGGGGTCGTCAGGCCGCGGGCAATGCCCGTCTGTCGGCGGCTTCCGCGACGTCGGCCGGCCCGGCGAACTCGGGCAGACGGATGACCAGCGCCATGCCCTCGCCCGCCGGCATCAGCCGCTTGCGGCTGTAGCGCGGCAGCGGGATCGCAACCGTCGCGCAATAGGCGATCAGGCCCGCCGCCATTTCGGCGTAGGAGAGCACGATCTCCACCGGCCGTCGGCCGGCGCCGTCGAACTGCAGGCGGACGCGCCCGGCGGCCTCCGGCTCCGCCACGACCGCGGTCAGGCGGCCGCGCGGCACGGCCTTCTCCTGCAGCAGGCAGAAGGCGTGCGCCGCCCGGATCAATTCATCCTGGTCGAAGAAGATCGTGCGCGTCTCGATCGCCATGGCGCGGCCTTTCCGGAGGTCGTCAGGCCAGGATGCGGTCGCCCGTGTTAAGACGCCGCTAAGCCGGCGCGGCGAGCGCCGCGGCGAGCAGCTTGGTCGCCGCGATGAAGTCCGGAATTTCCATCGCTTCGTCCGGATTGTGGCTGCCGTGCTCGTTGCGGATGAACAGCATGGCGGTCGGCGCGCCGGCGTCGGCGAAGGCGGCGGAGTCGTGGCTCGCCCCGCTTGGAATGTCCATCGCCCGGACGCCCACGGCCGCCGC
>DAINCG010000130.1:9419-11603 GCA_036732525.1 Pseudomonadota bacterium
GCGCCCAGTTCGAAGCGGACGTCGCTCCGGGCGCCGATCTCCGCCGCGATCTCGGGCACGCGCGCTTCGAGCCGGCGCAGCACGTCCGGATCGACGCTCCGCATGTCGAGCGTAAACGCCACCTCGCCCGAAATTACCGTCATGGCGTGGCGCTCGGGATCGGTCTGGAACTTGCCGATCGTGCACGCGAAGTCCTCGCCCGCCGCCTCGGCCTTGTCCCAGAGGCGGTCCATCGCCTGCACGAACTCCGTCGCCGCGACGACGGCGTCCTGGCGGACCCGGCGGGGCGCGCCGCCGCAATGGGCGTATTCGCCGTAGCAGCGGGCGTTCGGAAAGCGCCGATTGCCGCGAATGCCGGTGACGATGCCTGCGGGGAAGCCTTCTTCCACCAGCACGGGCCCCTGTTCGATATGCGGCTCCAGGAAGGCCGCGATCCGGGCGACGTCAAGATGCGGCGGGCCTTCGCGCACCCGGTCCGGATCGCCGCCGCATTTCGCCATGTGCTCCGCGAGCGCGACGCCGTCGTCCATCCGGCGCGCATCCTCCAGCGCGCCGTCCGGAAGCACGCCGAGCGCCGAGCGGCTGCCGATATAGGAGACGCCGAACCAGCAGCTTTCCTCGGCCCGCACGCCCATGACGGCAATGTCTTGCGCCGGCGCGTGGCCGAGCGCCTGGAGCGCGCGGATCGCCGTCAGGCCGGAGACGACGCCGGCGGCGCCGTCGAAATTGCCGCCCTGCGGCACCGAATCCAGGTGCGAGCCGACCATCTTGATCGGCTTCGAGCGATCCCGGCCGGGCCAGGTCATGTAGGTGTTGGCGGCGGCGTCCTGCGTGATCTCCAAGCCCAGCCCGCCAGCGATCTCCGCCATCAGGGCGTGCGCCGCCTGCTCGCCTTCGCCGTAGCTCGCGCGCGTGACGCCGCGCACGTCGACGCTCGCCGCGCGAAGACGGTCGAACACCTCCGCGGCGAAATCGGATTGCGCCTCGACGGCGGCGACGAGTTCGGGCGTCATGCACGGCGTTCCTTCAAGATGGGCTCTAGCCAACCGGCGGCGGCGATCACGGCCGCATCGTCGCCGAGACGACCGACGAGCTGGCTGCCGACCGGCAGACCGTTCGGCCCGACAAGGCCCGGCACGGTGATGCAGGGCGCGCCGACGAAGGTCCAGATGCGGTTGAATTCGGGCGCGCCGGTGTAGTCGAGCCGGGCCGGCGCCTCGCCGGGCGCGGCCGGCGTCAGCAGCACATCGACGCCGGAAAAGGCTGCGGCGAAGACGCCGCGGCAGGCTTCCCGAACTTCCAGGGCTTCGGCATAGCGTTGGGCGCCGGCCGCCTCGCCGCGCCGCATCACGTCCTGCAAGGCTGGCGACAGCGCGTCCCAGTGGTTGGTCCGCTCATATGCCAGCATCCGCCGCGCCTCGAACGCCATGACGACGTCGTGGGCGTCGAGCGCCCGGTCGAACGGCGCCGGCAGGTCGACGGGCACGATTTCGGCCCCCGCCGCGCGGCAGGCGGCCGCCGCGGCGTCGAGCGCTTCGGCGCCGGCGGGTTCGATCGCCGGCCAGGCCGGCGACCGGCAGAGGCCGATGCGCGGCGGCCGGTCGAGCGCCGCAGCAGGCGCGATCGGCAGGGCGGACATCGCCTGAACGAAGGCATGCGCGTCCCGCGCGCTCCGCGCCATGGCGCCGATGACGTCCAGGCTCTCCGCCAGCATCTTCAGGCCGGCGCGGGGCACGGTTCCCCAGGTCGGCTTGAAGCCGAAGGCGCCGCAGAACGACGCCGGCCGGACGACCGAGCCCGACGTCTGCGTGCCGATGGCGAGCGGAACCTGACCGTCCGCGACCGCGGCGGCGGAACCGGAGGAGGAGCCGCCCGGCGTGTGCGCCGGATTGTGCGGATTGCGCGTAGCGCCCGGCGTGCGCATGGCGAACTCGGTCGTCACCGTCTTGCCGAGCACCACCATGCCGGCCTCGCGCAGCAGCGCGACGGCGGCCGCATCCGCTGCCGGGCGCGCGCCCTCGTGGATCGGCGAGCCATAGCCTGTCGGCAGGTCCGCGGTGTCGAGCACGTCCTTCACGCCGACCGGGACGCCGTGCAGCGGGCTCCGCGCCGGCTCGCGGTCCCGGGCGTCGGCCTCGGCGAGCGCCTGGTCGCGGTCCAGCGTCTTCCAGGCGCGGACGGCGT
>DAINCG010000131.1:0-2362 GCA_036732525.1 Pseudomonadota bacterium
TGCTGGCCGCGGGCTACATGCGCGCCGGCAATCTGATCGCCTACGTCCCGGAGCCGGTGATCAACGGCTTCACTATCGGCATCGCGATCATCATCGCGACCAGCCAGGTCAAGGACTTGCTGGGTTTGGAAATGGCGACGGTCCCGGCCGACTTCGTCGAAAAGGTCCCGGCGCTCTTCGCCGCGGCGGACAGCCTGAACGTCGCCAGCCTGCTTATCGGCGGCGCCACCATGGCCCTGATCGTGACCTTGCGTCGGATTGATCGTCGCGGTCGCGGTCGGCTCGCTCCTCGTCGCCGCGCTGGCGCTGCCGGTCGATACGATCGCGTCCAGATTCGGCGCGCTCCCCGATCGCCTGCCGATCCCGACGCTGCCGGAAATCACGTATGCGCGGCTGCTGGAGCTGTTGCCCTCGGCCTTCATCATCGCGTTTCTGGCGGGCGTCGAATCGCTGCTCTCGGCGATGGTCGCCGACCGGATGATCGAAGGCAGCCACCGGCCGAACGCCGAAGTGCTCGCCCAAGGCTACGCCAACCTGGCGTCGGCGCTCTTCGGCGGCCTGCCCGCCACCGGCGCCATCGCGCGCACGGCGACGAACGTGCGCGCCGGCGGCCGCACGCCGGTCGCCGGCATCGTTCACGCCCTGACCATTCTGGCCGTAATGATGGCGGCCGCGCCGCTGGCCGGCCACATGGCGCTGCCCGCGCTCGCCGGCCTGCTGATCCTGACCGCCTGGAACATGAGCGAGCCGCACAAGTGGCGCGGCTACATGACCGGGCGGTTGTCGGATAGGGTGCTGTTGCTGCTGACCCTGATCCTCACGGTCGTGGCGGACCTCACGGTCGCCATCGGCGTCGGCGTGGCGGTCGGGCTCGCGATCCGGCTCAGGCGGCGCGACGTGCCGCCGGCGGACTGGACGCCGCCCGAGCGCTGAGCCGGAAGGACTTGGCCCCGATGACCCTGCTGAACGCCGATTTCTCCCGCCGCGCCGTCGTCCACGCGGACAGCGAGCCCTGGATTCCGTCGCCAATGCCGGGCGTCGACCGACGCCCGCTCGACCGCATCGGCGACGAGGTGGCGCGTGCGACGACGGTCGTCCGCTACGCGCCGGGCAGCGCCTTCTCGCCGCACGTCCACGGCGGCGGGGAGGAATTTCTGGTGCTCGAAGGCGTGTTCCAGGACGAGCACGGCGACTATCCCGCCGGCAGCTATGTCCGCAACCCGCCGACCAGCAGCCACACGCCGGCTTCGGCGCCCGGCTGTACGATCCTGGTCAAGCTCTGGCAGTTCGATCCCGACGATCGGACCTGGGTCCGCATCGCGCCCGGCGAGGTCGCCTTCGAACCGCGTGCGCCCGGCGCCGTTTCGGCCCTCCTCCACCGCGACGCCTTCGAGGAGGTGCGCCTGGAGCGTTGGGACCCCGGCGCGCGAATTGCGCTCTCGCCGCGGGACGGCGTCGAGATCTTCGTCCTCGGCGGCGGGTTCCGGGAGGCGGGCGAGACGTTCGGACGCTGGTCCTGGCTCAGATTGCCGAAGGGCGCGCGACTGGATGCAGAAGCCGGTCCGGACGGCGCGGCGGTCTGGATGAAGACCGGCCACCTGGCGCGCGCGCCGAAGGGGCCGGGGCGAGACGACTAACCCGCTATATCGCGGCCGCCATTGCCGCCACGGCGCAGCGGATGCACGGTCGAACGGTCCTGCTTCTTATATGCGAGCGCAGCCTCGACGGCGTCGAGAAAGGCGCGAATATCCATGGGCTTGGTGATGTAGCGGAAAAAGCCCGCTTCCAGCCCCCGTTGGACGTCGCCCGGCCGGGCGGCCGCCGTCAGCGCAATCACCGGCGTCTCCCACAACTCCGGTATCGCCTTCAGCGCGCGCAAGATCTCGATCCCGGTCATGCCCGGCAGGTTGAGGTCGAGGACGATGACGTCCGGCCGGTGCGCACGCGCCAGTTCGAGACCGAGCGGACCGGACGGCGCCGCATACATCGTCACGTCGTCGAGGTTGGCGACGAGGCTTTCCATCAGCCGCAGGTTCGAGGGGTTGTCCTCGACATAGAGAAGGGAATAGCCGCCGGAGCTGACGGCGAGATCGATCGGCGGCGATTTGTCCGTTGCGCTCGGGGCCTTGCCCGCGCGCTTGAAATCGACCCAGAAGATCGAGCCCTCGTCCTCGACGCTCGAAAACCCGATCCGGCCGTTCATCGATTCGACGAGGCTCTTGCTGAGCGAAAGCCCGATGCCGGCCCCTTCGACCGCGGACATCTCCGCGCCGAGACGCATGAACGGCTGGAAGACGCGATCGAAATTCTCTTCGGCGATCCCGACGCCGCTGTCTTCGACGCGGATGCGAACGTCGCCCGC
>DAINCG010000131.1:2484-11548 GCA_036732525.1 Pseudomonadota bacterium
GCGCGCCGTCGGCCTCGACGTGCAACGCGACATTGGCGTCCTCCGCCACCGGCATCATGGTCGCGACGACGTCGCGCAGAATGGAGGCGGTTTCGACGCGTTCGAGCGACAGCTTGAGCTTCCCCGCCTCGACGCCGGCCAAATCCAGCACATCGGCGACCAGGTTCAGGAGATGTTGTCCGCTGCGTTCGATGATGTCGACATATTCGGCCTGCCGCGACGTCAACGAACCGGTCTGACCCAACTCCAGCATCTGGCTGAAGCCGATGATGGCGTTCAGGGGCGTGCGGAACTCATGGCTCATGCTGGCGAGGAAGTCGGACTTGGCGTTGCTCGCAAGCTCGGCCGCCTGGCGCGCCTCCTCCAGCATCGCCAGGTTGCGTTCTCGATCGGTCACGTCCATGCGCAGCGAGATGATGCCGCCATCGGCCATCCGCCGTTCGATCGCCTCGATCGTCTGGTCGCCGATATGCAGCAGCGTGACGCCTTCGCCGGCGCGGAAAGCCGCCATGCGGCGCTCCATCCACCCTTCGAGATCGTCCTTGGCGTCGTCAACCAGACCGGCTTCCGCCACGCTTCGGAAAATCGACTCCGCCGTCTCGCCAATTCTCAGTTCGCGCTCCAGCGCCGGGTTCGAGACGTAACGGCCCGAATTGCAGAGAACGAGCCGCTCCTCGGCGTCGAACATCATGACCCGGCCGGGAAACCATTCGACCGCATCGCGGAAGCGCTGCTCCGCGCGCCGCTGCTCGGTCACATCGCGGGCCGTGCCCCGATAGCCGCAGAATTCCCCATTCTCGTCGAAGACGGGGACGCCGCCGACGACGATCGTACGGTCCCGGTTTCGGCCGACATTCCGGTACTCGAAATCCTGAAATGCAATGCGGCCGGCGCGGCGCTGCGTCGTATCGTTCTGCTGATCGTGCGTGGGCTTGCCCACCACGTCCCGAAGATGCCGGCCGACGAACCATTGCGGCGGATGGCCGAAGGTCCGCTCAACCGACTGGGATACCCAGGTGAACTTGAGGTCTGGGTCCAGTTCCCAGAACCAGTCGCTTGCCGAGTTCGCATAGTCGCGCGTCCGCCGCGCGCTCAGCCGCAGTCGACGTTCGAGCGCTTCGCGCCCGCGTATTTGCCGCGCGACGTAAAGGCCGCCCAACACGAGCGCCGCGACGAGGAGAGCGACGACCACGGCCTCGCGGATCGCGTCCGTACGATATTCGGCGAGCGCGCCCATGCGCGGCGTCGCGACCGTGACGATCGCGTCCGCGCCGGCGACGGCGGCCTGTCCGACGAACATGTCCGCATCGTAATCGGCGCGGCCAGCCGCGACCGGCTGGCCAATTTCGTCCGGGCCGAACGGGTGTTGGGACAGCAGGACGCCATCGGCGCGCAGCAGGCTGATCTTCGTCCCCGCTTCGGCGGCGCGGCCGAAGGCGCTGGTATAGAACGCCGGCGCGACCGCCCCGGCGACGACGCCGTCGAAGACACGGGTGTCGTCGTCCGCGTCGATCCAGACCGGCTGCGCGAAAACGAGAAGCCAGGCGTCCATGCGCGGCGTCCAGATCGGCGCGACCGCCGACGCATCGTCATTCCGGCGCCAGGCGTCGAACGCCGGCGTGCCGGCCAGCTCCAGCAGCAGCGTGTCCCCCGCATCCGACGTCGCGAGGCGCGCGCCATCGGCATCGGTCCAGAACAGCGACGTGAAAAATTGCGAATTGTCCTGCGTCGCACGTAGCCGCGCCTGCGCAGCCCTGGCGTCGGTCTTGTCGGACAGCAGGTCAGATCGGATGTCGGCGACGGATTTGAGCGTCCTCGCGGCGACGGCGAACGTCAGCGACATGTTGTCGGCAAGAAGTTCGGCCGTCGTCTGGACACGGCCGGCGACAGCGGCTTCCGCCGCCCGGAAGCGGACGATCTGCGTGAAGACTTCGCCCGCGACGATGCCGACCGCCACGATCAGTGCGACGATCAGGACCGCAGAACTGGTTGGAAGTCGCCTTCGGCGTCGGGGCATTCCACACTCTGCCGTAAAGGAAGTGATAATTAGTCAATCAATTTCATTAATGCGACGTTAACGACGCTTACCAGACCCCGCGCCGACTTTGAACGCCCAAGGATTGGCCCGGCCACCGCGTTCGCATACAACTGCGCCAGTTTCATATCCGCCTATTGGAGCGCCTACGCCCATGAACAGCCCGTTGTTCCAACCGCTCGACCTGCGCGGCCTGACTTTGCAGAACCGCATCGTCGTGGCGCCCATGTGCCAATATTCGGCGAAGGAGGGCGTCGCCACCGACTGGCACATGATCCATCTCGGACAACTCGCGCTCTCCGGCGCCGGCCTCGCCTTCATCGAGGCGACGGCGGCCGAACCGCGTGGCCGGATCACCCACGAGTGCCTCGGCCTCTGGTCCGACGAGACGGAAGCGGCGCTGAAGCGCGTCGTTTCCGCCTGTCACGACCAGGGCGTCACGCCGCTCGGCATCCAGATCGGCCATGCCGGACGGAAGGCCTCCGCCTATGCGCCGCAGCGGGGCGGCGGGCCGCTCGACGCGACGTCGGGCGCCTGGGAGACGATCGCGCCGTCCGCCATTCCGTTCGACGAGGGCTGGCATACGCCCCGCGCCATGGACCGCGGCGACATGGACGCAGTGATCGAAAGCTTCGTCGACGGCACGAAGCGTGCGGCGCGTGCGGGCTTCGTCGCGGCCGAACTGCACTGCGCCCACGGCTATCTCTGCTCGTCCTTCCTCTCGCCGATCGCCAACCGGCGGAACGACGCCTATGGCGGCGACATCGAGGGCCGCATGAAGTTTCCGCTGGAGGCGTTCGAGGCGATGCGCGCCGTCTGGCCGGAAGACAGGCCGCTCGGCGTCCGCATGAACGGCGTCGACTGGGACGACCGGCGCCTCACGATCGAGGACGCGGTCGCCTTCGCCAAGGCGCTGAAGGCGGTCGGCTGCGACTTCTTCGATATCTCCGGCGGCGGCAACAGCCCCGGCATCCGCCCCGACCTCGGCCCCGGCTACCAGGCCGGCCACGCCGCGGCGGTCGAGGCCGCGACGGGCGTGCCGACCATGGCCGTCGGCATGATCCGCGACCCGAAGCTCGCCGAGGATCTGATTGCGTCCGGCAAGGTCTCCATGGTCGCGATGGCCCGCGGCGTCCTGTATGAGCCGAAATGGCCATGGCGAGCGGCCTTCGAACTCGGCGCCGAACCGCCGATCCCGGCCCAGCACGGCCGCGGCTTCCCGACCAAATGGCGCCACGCCTTCCCGGAACTGGCGGCGGAATAGTCCTTAGCTACTGGCTCTGGCGGGTCATCTCCTCCGAGACCTGCCAGAGCCGTTCCTGCTTCGCCTCGTCCATGGATTCCGCCGACGAGGCCTTTTCCTTGCACTGGTCGAAATACTTGCCGGAAACGCCTTCGACCTCCGGCGATGAGGCCAGATAGATCTGCGTTTGCGCCCCCTTCTCGACCGAGATGGCGCTGAGGCGCATGCCGACCCAGAGGACGGCGGCGAAGAGACCGCCATTGTCCGCGCCGAAACGCGTCTTCACGAAACCCGGATGTAGGCAGTTCGCCGTGACGCCCGTGCCTTCGAGCCGGCGGGCGAGCGCATAGGTGAACATGATATTGGCAAGCTTGGAGCGCTGATACTGGATCCAGCCGCCGCGCCAGCGCCGATAGCCCTTCTCGCACTCAAGGTCGTTGAAATCCATCCAGGCGCCGCGGTGCGCCATCGAGGCGACGTTGACGATCCGGGCCGCCGGCGCGGCTTTCAGGCGATCGAGCAGCAGGTTGGTCAGCAGAAAATAGTTCAGGTGGTTGAGCGCGAAGGTCTTCTCGATCCCTTCCGCCGTCGTCTGTCGGTCCCAGAATATGGCGCCGGCATTGTTCACCAGCACGTCGATCCGGTCGTAGGTCTCCGCGACGTCGCGGGCGACGCGGCGGACGTCCCGCTGCAGCGAAAGGTCGGCCTGCTTGAAGTAGATCTCCTCGTTGCCGGTCTCGGCGCGCAGCTCCCGCGCCACCCGCTCGCCCTTCTGGGCGTTTCGGGAAACGAGCGCCAGCGTCCAGCCGAGCTTGCCCAACTCGCGCGCCGTCACGCGACCGACGCCGTCCGTGGCGCCGGTGATGAGACATACCTTACCCGTCATATCCGCCCCTTCCTGTTGCTCCCCCGCATATAGCGCGATTGCGGCGCCATGCTACAAACAGAGACGTCCCGTAAGACTTGGAGCCACGCCATGGCGCTGACCGACGCCGACCTTTCCCGCATCGCAGACGCCGTCGACGAGGATCGCCTCTGGCGCATGCACATGGAGATGGCGAAGTTCGGCGCGCTGCCGAAGGGCGGCGTCTGCCGCGAGGCGCTGACGGACGAGGACTGCAAGGCGCGCCTCCTGCTGGCGGAATGGGCGAGGGCGCTCAACTGCACGGTCGCGGTCGATGCGATCGGCAATATGTTCGTCCGCCGCCCCGGCACGGACCCGGACGCGGCGCCCGTCGCGACCGGCAGCCACCTGGATTCGCAGCCGACCGGCGGCAAGTTCGACGGGGCGTTCGGCGTGCTCGCCGGCATGGAGATGCTCTACGCGCTCGACGCGGCGGAGATCACGACGCGCCGGCCGATCGAGGTCGTCAACTTCACCAATGAGGAAGGCGGCCGCTTTCAGCCGGGCGTCATGGGCAGCCAGGTCTTCGTCCGGCCGGACGAACTGGACCGCATGCTGAACGTCGTCGGCGCCGACGGCGTCGTGCTGAAGGACGCGCTCGCAGCCTACCGCGCCCAGGCGGGCGACGTGGAGGAAAAGCCGCTCAAGTCGCCCTATGCCGCCTTCATCGAAGCGCATATCGAGCAGACGCCCTAGCTGGAAGAGACCGGCAACGTCATCGGCGTCGTCACCGGCATCCAGGGCTCGCGCAAATACCAGGTCGTGGTCACGGGCGAGGAGGCGCATTCCGGCACCATGCCGATGCAGCGTCGGAAGGACGCCGTGCTCGCCGCCTCCAACATGGTCGTCGGCCTGCATCGGATGATGGAGGACCCGGCCGACCTGACGCGCTTCAACGTCGGCCGCTTCCAGGCCTATCCGGGCGCGCCCTCCGTCGTGCCCGGCCAGGTCCGCTTCTCGATCGACTTCCGCTGCCCGGACGACCAGTTGCGCGAGGCCCTGGGCAGTCAGATCGCCGGCCTCTGCCGGGCGCTCGCCGGCCCCTGCCAGGTCGAGGTCGACGAAATCCAGCGGTCGGAGACGACGCCGTTCGACCCCTCGGTCATGGAAGCCATCCGCCGCGCGGCCGGCCGCATCAAGGCGCCGCACATGGACCTGCTGTCCGGCGCCGGCCACGACGCCCGCAATATGGCCGCCGTCTGCCCGACCGGCATGGTGTTCGTGCCCTGCAAGGACGGCATCAGCCACAACGAGGCGGAGTCCGCGACCGCGTCCGACCTCGCCGCCGGCGCCCGCGTCGTCGCGCAGACGGTGGCGGAACTGGCGGCGGCCTGAGCTCGCGGGCCGCCGGTTGATCGGCAAGACGTCCTGGCCCATATCGAGTTCAGGTAAATGAACTTATGACGCAGAATAGCGTTATAATGGCGAAGACTAGTCGCACCGTGCGACCTCCGCTGCAATGTGATCGACTTTAGGATCGGGCGTCGAAGGTCGGACGCCAGGAATGCTATGCCCTGTGGCGTAACATCTGGCGCCGGGGCGGTAGGAACTGGCATGATTTTTCGGCAATGGCCGCTATTATGACGGTCAACGGAAGCAGCAGCGCCCAGGTAGAGGCCAAACAAGACAAGGCAGGACAAACCTGTCAGCGTCGGATCGCCCGTACGTGCCTGACGATCAACACACGACCGTCGCGCTCGGAGCATCCTGGGAGGAGCTTGGAATGGGGAGATCAGCGCACGTGAAATCCGCGGCGACCGCCGCCGCAAGAAAAAGGCTTCTTATCGGCGGAAGCTTGTTCGTCGCCGGCGCGGCGGCGATCGGCTGCTGGGTCTTTCTTGCTTCCGACCGCCTGGTTCATCTTCTGGACGCGCTGGCCGCGACCGAGGGCCTGCTCTTGCTGGGCGGCGTCCTGTTCGGCGCGGCGGCCATATTCCTATGGCGACGACGACGCCGAGCGCCCCCAGTCGCAGGCCGACGCCGAAAACGTCGTCGCTGTCGCGCTGCATGATTTTCTCGAAGCGGCGCCCGACGCCACGGTCGTCGCCGACGGCAGCGGACGCATCGTGCGGGTGAACGCACAGACCGAACGCGTCTTCGGATACGACCGAGCCGAACTTGTCGGCCAGCAGGTCGAAATGCTGCTGCCGGAACGCGTTCGACGGCAACATCGCGTGCACAGAGCCTATTTCGCCGAGGATCCCAAGGCGCGCCCGATGGGCGGGACCGGCGACCTGATCGGACTGCGCCGCAATGGCGAAGAGTTTCCCGTCGAGGTGAGCCTCAGTCCCGTCGGCCATGCCGAAAGCGGCCTTGTGGCCGCCGCGATCCGTGACGTCACCTTGCGCGTCCAGCGCGACGCCGAACTCGCTCATGCCGAAGCCGCAAGCGAGGCGAAGACCAACTTTCTCTCGCACATGAGCCATGAACTGCGCACGCCCCTCAACGCGATCATCGGCTTCGCGCAGTTGCTACAGATGGATGCCGACGAAACGCTCACCCAGCGTCAGGCCGACTATGTCCGCATCGTTCTCTCGGGCGGCCAAACCCTGCTCGAATTGATCAACGACATCCTGGATATCGCCAACATCGAGACCGGGCATATCAGCCTCTCAATGGAAGCGGTATCGGTCCCCGACGTGCTTTCGCGGGTCGAGGAGATCATGACGCCGCTCGCCGCCGACAAGAGCGTACGATTGTCGGTTGCGAACGCCGACAACCTGCCGCCGGTGTTCGCCGACGATCTGCGCATCCGCCAAGTCCTGCAGAACCTGATATCCAACGCGATCAAGTACAATGTCGAAGACGGCCGCGTGATCGTCGAGGCGCAGGAAACGCCGGACGCAGCCATTCGCATCAGCGTCCGCGACACGGGCGGCGGCATTTCCGAAGAGCGGCGCGACGAGTTGTTCCAGCCGTTCAGTCGCCTCGGCGCCGAGACCAAAGGCATCGACGGCGTCGGAATCGGCCTTGCCCTCGCGAAGAATCTCGTGGAAGCGATGGGCGGCGAAATCGGGTTCGAGAGCGCCGTCGGCGAAGGCAGCACGTTCTGGTTCAACCTGCCGGTCGCGACGGAATCCGCGCGCCCGGCGATCTCCAGCCAGGACGACAGCGGCGGCGCGCCGATCGACACCGGCCCCGCCTACACGATGCTCTACGTCGAGGACAACGTCTCGAATCTCCGGTTGATGGAGCACCTGATCGCGACGCTGCCGAATGTGACCTTGCTTTCGGCGCCGACGCCGCGTCTCGGCCTTGAGTTGGCGCGCGCGCACCGCCCGAACGTCATCGTGCTCGATCTGCATCTGCCTGAAATGAGCGGCTTCGACCTGTTCGAGCGACTGAAGGCGGCGCCGGAGACGCGCCGCACGCCGGTCATCGCGCTGACGGCGGCCGCGATGCCGCGCGACGTCCGGCGCGGCATCGCGGCCGGCTTCTTCCGCTACATGACCAAACCGATCGAGGCGAAGGCCTTCCTGGCGACGGTGGAGGAAGCGCTGCAGCTCTAACAGCATCCGCCGACGCGACGCGCGACCGAGCGGAATGGCCGGAACGGCTCTAGCTGATCAGCACGTCCTCCTGGCCGATCTCGGCTTCGAGGACCCCGACCAGCAGAACCGAGTTCGCCCCGTCGATCTGGACGAGCGCCCCTTCCGCCGTATCGGTCGTCAGCGCCAGGAAGGCGGCGAAGTCGGCGATGCCGTGGGCGCGGAGGTCGAGGCGGTCGCCGTTGAAGGCGTAGTCTTCGATCCGGTCGTGGCCATCGCCGGGAGCGTGCACGAAGATGTCGCGGCCAAGCTCGCCCCAGATGCGGTCGTCGCCCTCCTGCCCGAAGATCAGATCCGCGCCCGCGCCGCCGACCAGCACGTCGTCCGCCGAACCGCCCCGGATCTGGTCCGCCCCGTCGCCGCCCAGGATGTGATTGACGCCCGAATTGCCCGCCAGATAGTCCCCGAACCGGCCGCCCGCGATGTGCTCGATCGCGGTCAGCGTATCGCCGTCGCTCGCCGTGCCGTCGTAGATGCGCACCGAGACGCCGGCCGTCGCGTCGTCATAGCGCGTCCAGTCCTCGCCGGGGCCGCCGTCCAGGATGTCCCGGCCGTCGCCGCCGGTCAGCTGATCGGCGCCCCGGCTGCCGGTCAGCATGTCCCGCCCGAACCCGCCGAAGAGCCAGTCGTTGCCCGACGAGCCGTCCAGCCGGTCGCCGCCCGAGCCGCCCATCAGCGTGTCGTTCCCGAGCCAGCCGGAGAGCGTCTCCGCCGCCGCCGTCCCCGTCACCACGTCGTCGCCGACCGAGCCTTCGACGATCTCGATATCGACGAACCGGTCGCCAGTGCCGCCCGGCGTCCCGTCGAGGAAGGCGACAACGCCGATCCCCTCTTGCGCCAGGCTCACGGTATCGAGGCCCGCGCCGCCGTCGATGAAGTCGGCGCCCGGCCCGCCATAGAGCCGGTCGTCGCCGTCCTGGCCCCGAATGACGTCGTCGCCTATGCCGCCCAGCACCGTGTCGGCGGCGCTGCCCGCCCTGATCAGGTCGTTCCCGTCGAGGCCGAGCAGCCGGTTCGCCGCCGAATTGCCGGCGATGAAGTCGTCGCCCGAATTGCCGACGACGTTCTCGATGCCGATCAGCACGTCGCCGCCGGGACCGGCGCTGTCGTAGAGCCGCACGTCGAGCGTCGGCGGGCCGGAGGTATAGTCGACCGTGTCGACCCCGGCGCCGCCATCGATGCGGTCACCGTCGCCCCGCGCGATCAGATAGTCGTCGCCCGCCTCGCCCCGGACGTCGTCCATGCCCGCGCCGCCGGTCAGCCGGTCATTCCGGTCGCCGCCTAGGATCACGTCGTCGCCCGCCGCGCCGTCGAGCGTGTCCTGGCCCGGTCCG
>DAINCG010000132.1:0-256 GCA_036732525.1 Pseudomonadota bacterium
CCGTCCTTGCGCTCCTCCACCGTCAGCTTGGGAATGTCGACGGCCATCACGACGAGGCCGCTCAGTACGGTCAGCGCCGTCAGAAAGGCGTATGACGCCATGAACGGTCGGTCGGCAACCATATGCTGGCCGAGCTTCGCCAGTTCCGGTCCGACGAAGGCGGCGACGAGGCCGCCCGTCAGCACGAGGGAGATCGCCCGGCTCTTGAAATCGGCCGCCGCGACGTCGGCGGCCGCGAACCGATAGAGCTGCGCGA
>DAINCG010000132.1:273-3055 GCA_036732525.1 Pseudomonadota bacterium
CGCAGAACGCCAGGAAGTCGCCTGTCTCGATGCCCCAGATGCAGGCGAGACCGCCGACGACGCCGATGGCGGAGCCTGCCGCGAAGCCGAGGCTGCGCCCCACCCGCCGCATCAGGAGCGAGGCCGGGATCGTCGCCGCCGCCGTCCCGATGACGGCGAGCGAGATCGGCACGGTCGAGAGCGACTTGTCCGGCGCGATCACATAGGCGATCAGCGGACTGGTCGCGACGAGCAGCGACCGGCCGGAGTTGTAGAGCATCTGGCAGGTCGCGAGCACGGCGACATTGCGCCAGTCGCGCCGCCGGCTCCCGGCCGCGGACATATCGGAGGTCATGCGTTCATTCCCTTGCCGACAGCGCATGGACCCGCTGTCGCCCCGGGCCATCGTAGTCCTGGCGCCCGCCTGGCGGAAACCCGGCCGGTAGACGCCGACATGTCCGTTGGCGGATGATGCGTCCGGACATCCGCAAGGGGAGGGGGCAGTCGCCATGAAGATCGCCAAGGTGGAGACCCGCCACTGCGACGCCGGCTGGCGGAACTATCATTTCGTCAAGGTGACGACGGAGAGCGGCGTCGTCGGCTGGAGCGAATTCGACGAAGGCTTCGGCTCGCCCGGCGTCTCTCAGGTCGTGGAAGCCATGGGCAAAAAGATCGTCGGGCAGTCGGCCGACGATCACGAGCGGCTCTATGCGCTGATGTACGCCTCGACCCGCCCGGCGGCCGGCGGCGTCGTCGCGGAAGGCCTGGGCGCGATCGAGAACGCGCTGCTCGACGCCAAGGCCAAAGGCATGGGCGTGCCCTGCTACAAGCTGCTTGGCGGCAAGATGCGCGACCGCGTTCGGGTCTACTGGTCGCATTGCGGCACCTGGCGCATCAACCACCCGACATACTATCCGCCTGCGATCCGCGACCTGGACGGCGTGAAGGCGATGGGGGCGGAGGTCCGTGAGAAGGGCTTCGGCGCGCTCAAGACCAACGTCTTCCTGCATGACGACGGCAATCCGCGTGGCTGGCGGCCGGGCTTCGGCGTGCCCTTTACGCCCGAACTCAACGTCGACCGCACAGTGCTGCGCAATCTCCGCGCCCATCTTGAGGCGTTCCGCGACGGCGCCGGGCCGGACATGGAGCTGCTGCTCGACCTCAACTTCAACGCCAAGACCGAGGGGTATTTGAAGATCCTGCGCGAGATCGCCGACCTCGACATGTTCTGGATCGAGATCGACAGCTACAACGCCGACGCCCTGGCCTATATCCGCAGCCACAGCCCGCACCCGATCAGCTCCTGCGAGACGCTGTTGGGCCTTCGGGATTTCCTGCCGTTCTTCAAGGCGCAGTCGATGGACGTCGCGATCATCGACGCCGTTTGGAACGGGGTCTGGCAATCCATGAAGATCGCCAACCTCGCCGAAGCCTACGAGGTCAACATCGCGCCGCACAATTTTTACGGCCACCTCTGTTCCTTCATCAACATTCACTTCGCGGCGGCCGTGCCGAACCTGCGCATCATGGAGATCGACGTCGACCGGCTCGCCTGGGACCATGAGCTCTTCACCCACGCGCCGGAGTTCGTCGACGGCCATGTCGTCGTGCCGGACCGGCCGGGCTGGGGTACGGACCCGATCGAGGACGCGCTTGAAGCGCACCCGCCGAAGTAGGGCGCTCCCGGCGATCGGGGCATGATCGGCAACGACCCGATCCGCGCGCTCCTGGACGCCGGCCCCGCCGCGCGGGAGCCGAAGCGCTTCCTGGAAGGCGCCCACCGCGCGAACCAACCCGAAGCCTTGCTCGATGCGCTGTCGCCCGACCTTGCGTCGTTCGGCGTCACGCGCGTCGCGCGACTGACCGGGCTCGACCGCATCGGCATCGAAGTGTTCGGCGTCGCCCGCCCGAACGCGCGCGGTCTCTCCGTCGCCCAGGGGAAGGGCGCGACGGCTGCTGCCGCGCGCCTCTCCGGCATGATGGAGGCCGTCGAGCTCTGGGCCGCGGAGCGACCCGGCATTTCGGCCCGGTTTGCGGCGGCGGAAGAGCTTCCCGACGCCGCGCCCGGTCTCTGGCGGCTGCCGGCGGAGCGGGCGCTCTACTGGGGCGAGGCGGTCGACCTTTCGTCTGGCACGAACGCCGCCGTGCCGTTCGATCTGCTGCACGCCGTCATGCTGGCGGACCGGGCGCGCGACCTGCCGTGTTCGACCAACGGCCTCGCGTCGGGCGCGACGCTCGCCGAGGCGCTGTGTCACGGGCTCGCCGAATTGATCGAACGCCATGGCGTCGCGCTCCTGGCGGCGGCGCCCGCATCCGCGCGCGCGGCGCGCCGCCTCGATCTGGAAAGCGTGGCGGATCCGACAGCGAAGCGTCTCGTGGACCGGGTCGTGTCGGCCGGCTGCCGGCTCGCCGTCTGGGACGCGGGCTCCGAGATCGCGGTTCCCTGTTTCGTCGCCGCGATCGCCGACGCGATCGACGCCGAGATGCCGCCGGGCTATGGCGCCGGCGCCCATGCGTCCGCCGGGGTCGCGCTCGTCCGCGCGATCGCGGAGGCGGCGCAGTCGCGCCTGACCCGTATCTCCGGCGCGCGGGATGACCTGGAAGGGCCGGATTTCGGCCCGGCCGCGACCGCACGGGCGCATTGGCAGTCCGCCGGCGAGACCGAAGCCGGCGCCGGCCTTGCTTTCGGCGATCTGCCGGATATCGCGACGGACTGCATCGTGCGGGATTTCCACGGCTTGCTGGCCGCGATGCGTGCGGCCGGATACGACCGCGTCTTTGCCGCCCGCCTTGCCGACGACGC
>DAINCG010000132.1:3065-11512 GCA_036732525.1 Pseudomonadota bacterium
TCAGCGTCGTCCGTGTGCTGGCGCCGGGGCTGCATGGCTTTTGGGGCGTGGGGTGAGGGCGGTCGCCTTCATCGGGCCGAGCGGCGCCGCCGCGTTCGCCGCCGCAGCCCCGAGCGTCGAGGTGCTGCCGCCGGCTGCGTCCGGCGACGTTTACCGGGCGGCGCGTGACGGCTTCGACCTGATCGGCCTTGTCGACGCCCGCTTCGAAGCCGGCCAGACGGTGCTGCACAAGGAGATCCTCTTCGCGTTGGCGGCGGGTGTGCATGTCTGGGGCGCCGGCAGCATGGGCGCGCTCCGAGCCGTCGAGTGCGCGCCTTTCGGCATGCGCGGCTTCGGTGTGATCGTCGCCATGTATCGATCGGGCGAAATCGACGGCGACCATGAAGTCGCCCTGCAATACGGCCCGGCGGAGCTGGGCTACCCGCCGCTGACCGAACCCCTGGTCAATGTGCGTCAGACATTGCAGGCGGCGGTCGGGGCCGGCGTGCTGTCGGCGGACGTTGCGGCGGCCCTGCTCGAGCGTGCAGTCGGGACTTTCTACAAGGACCTGACTTGGCCGCGCATCTTAAGTGATCTCGATCGCCCGACGGCGGATCGGCTGCGGGAATGGTTGCCGGGCGGCCGCGTTGATCAGAAGGCGCGGGATGCGCTCGAACTCGCGGCGGCGATGCAGGCCGCGCTCGCCGATGCGCCGCCGCCGTTCAAGGCTGACTTCGGTCTCGCGGAAACGACACACTGGCGCCGCCTCAAGGCGACGTTCGACACATCGGAATTCGCGCGGGATGCGGAGGCGGCCGCCGTTCTGGACGAGCTGCGCCTCGACCCGCTTCGCTACTCCGACATGCTGTTGCGGGCGTTCGCGCGGGACGTTGCGTGGGAAACGGGCGGCGCGCCGGCGGGCGACGTCGCGACCCATCGCGCCGAGCTGGGCTTGCCGACGGCCGCGGCCTGGCGCGCCTGGCTTACCGAAAACCGCATCGGCGAGGCGGAGGTCGCGGCGGCGCTCGGCCGGGACGCCACGCTCGACGCCGCCCTGGACGCGGCGGCGGCGCGTCTCGCGGGCGACATCGTGGCCGCGCTCAAGGCCGACGGCGCCTATGCGGCGCTCGCGGCCAGGGCGCGCGCGAAACAGGCGGCGCTCGGTCCGTCGGAGACTTTCGCGGTGCCGCCCGCGTTCGCGCCCGCCGATCTTCGGGACCTGATCCAATGGTTCTGCCGCCGCCGGGGGCTCGCGCCGCCCGACGAGCCGCCGGACGCGACGGCGCGCGGCCTCGGCCTGCCGGACGGCCACGCATTGCATGTCCTGCTGCGGCGCGAGTTCGAATATACTCGCCGGATGGACGAGGGCGCGGACGACACGGCATGAGGCGGCGCGGCGGCACGCGAGCGCGCATCTATCCGCAACCGCCGTTCGGCGACCCGAACGCGCGGCTGGAGACGGTGACGCTGTCGCCGCCGGCCGGCACGGTCGGCCCCGGTCCCGCCGACGACCGCATGGACGCCGTGACGCCCATCGGCAAGGACGGCGATCCCTACGGCCTGAAGGACGCCGCCGCGGAGCCGTGGCTCTACCTGCCGCCGTGGCGCGGGCCGACCGGGCCGATGGCGATGCCGGGTCCTGACGGCCATTTCGACCATATTCCGGCCGACGATCCGTCCTTTCCGGCGGCGCATATGTACGCCTGCGCGCGCTACACGCTCGACGTCTGGGAGGGCTATATCGGCGGGCCGTTCCGTTGGCATTTCCACCGGCATTTCGACCGGCTGGAGCTATCGCACATCTGGAACTGGCGGAACTCCCAGATGGGCGACGGCTATCTGGAGACGGGCGACCGCGAGAATGCGGACGGCTTCGTCGTGCCGCACGCGCTCAACTTCGACATCATCGCTCACGAAATCGGCCACGCGCTCCTGATCGCCCACACCGGCCTCGTCGATCCGGAGGACGTTTCCGCCGAGTTCGAGGCGTTTCACGAAATGTCGTCCGACTGGGTTGGGCTGATGACCTCGCTGCATCTCGACAGCGTCGTCGACGACCTTCTGGCCCGAACTCGCGGCAATCTCGACACGTTCAACCGGCTGACCCGGTTCGGCGAAATCTCCAAGTCGGAACAGATCCGCCTCGCCAACAACAACCTCACCATGGCGGACTTTCGGGACGGTTGGAGCAACGAGCATCGCCTGGCGTTGCCGCTGATGGGCGCCTTCTTCGATATCTTCGTCGACCTCTATCACGAGATCCTGGTCGAGATGGGGGCCGCGCCGCGCGCGCTGGAAGCGGTCGCCGACGCGGCCGAACACGATCCGGGCCTGCTGCCGCACGTGCAGGCGGGATTCGACCGCGCCTTCGAACGGCGGCCGGAGCTGTTTCGCGAAGCCCTCGTCGAAGCGCGCGACATCGCCGCGCGGGTAACCGTGGCGGTCTGGCGGAACCTGGACGCGCGGCGCTTCGACTATGCCGGCGTCCGCGCCATCGTCGAGCCGATCGCCGCCGGGTGGTTCGGCGGGCGGCTGGCCGACGCGGTCCGACAGAACTTCGATTATAGGCTGATCGGTCTTGTCCGGCCGGGGCCGCGGATCGAAAGACGGGGCGAGCAGAGCCACCTCAGATCGGCCCGCAATCTGGCGCCGGCAGACGACTGAGCTTGCGTAAACCGCCCATTGGTGGGATTTTCTTGCCAGAAGCTCGACCGATTTCGCAGCTTGGGGGGTGGAACTCGTGGCGACCGATCCGAACGTCTGGCAGAAAGAATCGCTGCTTGCGACCTCGACCGTCCGCTTGTTCGGGCGTCCGATGTCCGACCTCTTTCTGGCCGACGACCGAGACAGCATCTATGGCGTCAAGCAGGCGGCCGATCAGACTCAGGAGTCGCCGCGGGCGATCTCGGAGAATCGCTTCCTTGCGGAGCAATTGGCCGAATCGGACGCCATATTCGCGCGGATTTATTTCTACGTGTACCAGGGCCAGAGGGTTCCGCTCGTCCGCCCCACCGTATTCATGGTCCACGGCGACGGCTTGCCGATTTCCGGCGACGGCGTCAAAAAGACCGCCGGCTTGTTAGGCGTCGGACAGTCGTGCGACGACTTCGCGCCGGACCTCCGCATGTGGGTCTATGACCGTGCGGATTTCACGCTGCGCCTGGATATCCAGTCGGGGTCGTTCACCGAGCTGCTGATGGGTTATGAGGAAGGCGGCTCCGGCATCTCCGCCACGTCCATGCAGGGCGGCGACGCGGAAGGCCCGGCGATCGGGTCGGAACCCGCCCGCCGCCGCCGCTGGCGCCCGGCCTAGAGCCCGGCGTTCACTAGGCCTTCGACAAGAAGCTCCGTATCGTCCGAATCGCGGTCCGGCACGATGTGCGCCCAGGCGCGCGCCGAGAAGTCGGGGTGCTGGGCGCGCAGGCGTTTGGCGGCGTCGGCCGCTTCCGTATCCCGGCCGAGATGGCTGTAGCTCGCGGTCAGCACGCGGAGCGCCATGTTCGGATTGACCATGCCGTTGATCGTTTGGATCGCCTTCTCGAACTGGCGGTCGACGAAGTAGGTGTGGGCGAGGTCGCGGGCATAGCCGTCGCGGTGATAGGGGTTGAGGCGGATCGCGCGCTCGAAGAGCTCGATCGCCTTCGCCTTCTCCCCGGCGTGCTTCAGGGAGTCGGCGTACTCCGCGATGATGTCCGCGTCCGACGGGTTGAGCTCCAGCGCGCGGGCGAAGGCGGCGAGGCTGCGGTCGTGCTCGCGCCGATATAGCGTCACGAAGCCGAGTTCTGCGAGGCCGCGGGCGTCGTTCCGGTCGTAGTCGACCGCGCGCATGGCGGCGTCGTGCGCGGCCACGAAGCTGGCGTCCGGATTGTCCGACCAACCGTATTTCCAGCCGAGGCTGAGCGTGCGCGACAGCACCGCGTGCGCGCGGGCGTAATCCGGCGAAAGCTCGATCGCCTGTTCCGCGAGCTCGCGGGCCCGGGCGCCGGATTCCTTCACGGTCCAGAAGCTGGCCTCCCGCGCCTGCAGCTGCAGCGCATAGGCGTCGAGCGAGTCGGGCCGGCGTTCGCGCACGAGACGGCGCTCGAATTCCTCGATCTGCACGGCCATGGTCGAGACCGCCTGCTGGGCGATCTCTTCCTGGACGTCGAAGATGTCGTCGAAGCTGCGGTCGTAGTCCTCGGTCCAGACGACGCGCTCGCTCTCCGTCTGCACGAGTTGGACCTTGACCCGGATGCGGCTCGCCAACAGGCGAGAGCGACCCTGGACGACATACTTGGCGCCGAGCTTCTGGCGGAGTTCCCGGGGCCGCATGTTGGCGAGGTCGCCGTGGACGGTGGAGCCGCGCGCGATCACGTCGAGGCTGCGGAAGCGGGTCAGGAACCCAATCAGTTCGTCCGCGAAGCATTCGGCGAGCGCCGCCATGTCGGCCCGCTCGCTGACGCTCTGGAAGGGCAGGACGGCGATGATCGGCCGGAAGGCGTTCGCGCCGAAATCGAAGGCCTCGCCGTTCGCGGCAGGCGCCAGCAAGCTCGGCGCCGCCGCCTGCGCCGCCGGAATTGGGATGCTTGCCGGCGTGGCGTCCGACGTGGCCGGCGGCGCGAACGTCGGCGCCGCGGGTTCGGCGAGCGTGGGCCGCGCCGCTGACGGGCTCACGCGTTCCGGCAAGGCGCCGATCAACTCCACCTGGAACACTTCAAGGTCGTCGCCAAGGTTCTTCAGGCTCGGCCGGCCCATCGGCGTGAAGCGGAATTCCGAATTGCCGCGCAGCGCGTCGAACATCGAGCGAGAGACGCAGATGCCGCCGGGCGGCGCCAGCGGCTCCAGGCGCGCGGCGGTATTGATGCTGTCGCCATGCTGGTCGCCGGAGATCTCGACGATATCGCCGAGGTGCAGGCCGATGCGGAATGGAATGTCGAAGAGATCGTCCGGCGGCACGGGCCGGTCCTGGATCGCGCAGGCGCAGACGACGGCGTCGAGCGCGGAATCGAAGCTGGCGAACACGCTGTCGCCGGCGCCGCCATGGACGACCCCGCCCATCTCCTTGACGAGATCGTGCATCAGGCCGAGATGCCAGCGCACGCTGCGGATCGCGCGGGCTTCGGCCGCACGCATCAGCCTGCTGGAGCCGACGGCGTCGGCGAACAACATTGCTGACAGTCTGCGACGCAAGTTCCTTCGCCCCCGATGGCCACGATCCTGTGGCCGGCGCCCGCACAGGCCGACGCCCTCCCTTAGGTATTCAGCCGGCGCAGCCCAAGCAAGCGACTAACGACGTTGTGATAAATCTACGGAAATTCGTTATCTTCGCCAAGGTTCTGCTGCATCGCGGCGGCGAGGCGTACATCGTTGGGGGCGATGGCATGAAATGGATCGGGCGATTCCTGCTGGCGGCGCTGGTCGGCATAGTGCTCTTCTGGGCGTTCGCCTCCGACTTTATTGAACGGAAGGTCGAGGGCATCGCCGGCAATGAGGTGATCGCCGAGCCTTGGCCCGGCTGCGGCCAGCCGGGCGAGCCGGCGGACGCCTGCGCCGACCTTGCGGGCGAACTCGTCATCGATCTTCACGCCGACTCGTTCATGTGGAATCGGGACCTGAACCGCCGCGTCGCCCACGGCCATACGGACTTTCCGCGCTTTGCGGACGGACGCGTCGACATCCAGATCATCGGCGCGCCGACCAAGACGCCCTATTACACGGAGTACGAGTCCGACCTGAAGGAAACGACGATCTGCATCGACCGGGACTCGATCGATTTGAACGCGCTGGTCGCGCTCGCGACCGAATTCGGTCGGTTCGACCTCGTCTTTTCGCCGAAAGGACGCGCCCTCCGGCAGGCGGAGCGCTTTCACGACTGGATCGGCGCGAGCGTCGCCCCGAAAGTTCATCCGATTTTCGACCGCGAAAGCCTCGGCCTCGACCACGAGGGTCGGCTGACCCGCCCGGAAGGGGAGCCCGCGTTGATGCTCTCGATCGAGGGCATGCACTGGATCGATGCGGAGAGCGACGTCGCGGCGGAGATCGAAACGCTGGAGCGCGCCGGCTACCGCATGCTGGCGCTGACCCATCGCTTCACCAACGATCTGGCCTTCGGGTCGGAGGACTGCGCGCTGGCGCGCGACGGCGTCGCCGACGGCGGGCTGAAGCCGGCGGGCCGGGCGGCGTTGGCCGAGATGTTCGAACGCGGCTTGATTGTCGATCTCGCGCACGCCTCCGAACAGACGATCGTCGATGTGACCGACGCCATCCTTGACTGGCAGACGGCCAATCCGGAGAAGCCGGTCGGCCTGTTCATGAGCCACGGCGGCGTCGCGCGAACCTGCCCCGGCCCGCGCAACCTGACCGACAAGGCGATCCGGCACATCGTCCGCGCGGGCGGCGTGATCGGCGTCGGCTTCTGGACGGAAGCTGTCTGCTTCGCCTGGGGCCAGAACCTGCCGCGGCCGCTGCGCGACCGGGCGATGCTCGATTCCATCGCCGCCGGCTATTTTGCGATCATGCATGCGGTCGAGTCCGCGGATCCGGCGTTCTGGGGGGAAGCGGGGGCCCCCGACCCGCTCAATCATCTGGCGCTCGGCTCCGACTTCGACGGCGCCGTCGTCACGCCCGGCGACACGTCCGCCGTGCCGGCGCGGCTCGCCGCATATCTCGCGAACATCACCTGCGATCAGGCGCTGCTCGACCGGCTCAGGATGACGCGGCCGGATCGTCAAACCGGGCTGCTCATGCCCGGCGACGACGATACGCTCGCGGCGAAATGCGAGGACTATGCAGGCCGCATCGCCGCCGCGCCCTATCGGATCCTCGGCGGCAACGCCGCACGCGTGCTCGCCCAGTCGCTTCGGGCCGAGTATCGCCAGCCCGAATAGCGTCGCGTCAGAGCAGCCGGATGTCCTGATACTCGTCCTTCTCGAAGACGGAACGCAGCATCTGGCGCCGCGGCGGGCGCTCGAACCGCGGCAGGTCGCGGAACATGTCCATCCCCCGGTCTCCGCCAAAAACCCCGGTCGGGTCGAGCCGCGCACGCGCCGCTGCGAACGCCGAAAGCCCGGCGTAGGTCGCGCGATAGGCTTCGTCGTCGAGGTAGCTGTATTTGCCCCAGTGTGGCCGGCCGCCATGAGCGATGAACAGCCGCTCGACCTCCTCCGCGATCGGAATCTGCTTCTTGTGCCGGACGGAGCCCAGAACGTAGATGCCGACATAGGCGGTGTCTCGATCGGCGTTGAGCGCGATCAGCGTGTCCGGCGCCTTGGGCGCGAAGCGGACATGGACGCGCGGGTAGTTGATGTACCGGCCTTGCTTGCGTTGCTCGGAAAGCAGGCTGCGCAACGCGGCCAGCAGGTCCTCGAGCCGATCGATATCGATGGCGTATTCGACGTTCATGATCGTGCGCAGCCGGTGGTTCTCCGTCGGCTCGCGATACTGGTCGTAGAGGAAGACCCGATAGGACTTGTCGACGACGCCTTGGTCGTCGAAGAACGCGGCGCGGACCTTGCGTCCGTACCATTTCGACAGAAGGCGCGGCGCCAACTGGTAGAGGTGCGCCAGCGTGAAGACGACGACGTCCTCGATCCGGTGGCGGAGCGTGCTGGGCTTCGTGAACTTCTCCTCCTGGGCGACGGCGGCGGCGTTCCGTTCGCGCGCGTCCGTTCGCTCCAGCATCCGAACGTAAGCATCGTCCAGGTCCGGCAGGAAGAGCATGTTGACGTATTCGTGGGCGCGGGCGCGCTTCACGATGTTCTTGAATGCGGCGGGGGCGGGCAGGGTTTCCGTATCGCAGCGCAGCCAGAATTCGGGCGTCAATTGCAGCGTGATCTTGGTCAGCGCCGCGATCTGGCCGAGATGGCAGCGCAGGACGGGCAGGTCCGGGTCGTCCGCGCCGAACGTACGCAGGCTGCCGTCCGCCATCACCGCCTCGACGCCGAGCACGATGTCCGACAGGGACCCATGGGTCATCGAACTGCCGTGGGTCGATGTCGCGATCGCGCCCGCCAGCGACTGCGTGTACCAGGAGCCGAGGGTCGGGAAGTGCAGGCCCGCCGCCGCGAACGCCTCGATCGAATCGCCGATGGTTCGGCCTGCCTCGATCGTCGCGACGCCAGCCGCGGGGTCGATCGCCACCACGCCGTTCAGTGCGGCGATGTCGATCAGCACGCCGTCCGTCCGGTAGACGTGGTTCATCGAATGGCCGCCGCCGACCAGGCGGACCTTGCGCCCGGCGGCCGCGGCGGCGCGGACGACCGCCTGCAGCTCTTCGACCGATTGTGGGCGAACGACCTCCGCCGGACGGAAACGAATGTTCCGCCAGGCATTTTCCACGAAGCCGTCCGTCATCCGGCCGCTCCGCCGATCGGACGCATAGGTCCGGCGACGCCCCCCAATCCGCACGGCATGATCTGTCTCCCGGTGGTCGGCGTCCGGGAAGACTAGGTCGTGTACTCATAAAATGCACGCTTTCCGACCGTTTCAGG
>DAINCG010000133.1:0-11430 GCA_036732525.1 Pseudomonadota bacterium
GATCGGCTGGAGATCGTCTTCCGGCCGGCGCCGGGCGTCATGCCGGAGACAAATCTGGCCCGGCGCGGCGACGTGCAGCGCCTGAGCCGGGAAGACTGGGTATTCGGCGGCTATGCCGTCTTCGCCCGTCGTCCGCCGCTGCGGGCGTCCGCCCCCGGCCCAGCGGCCTTCGATCCGCCCGGGCGCCCGGGGCCGGCCACGTCCGATATCCGGATCGCGGTGCTGGATGACGACTTTTTGATGGCGGACGCGGAGTTCGTCGCATGGATCGAACGATTCGCGGGGCTCGTCGCACGCTATTGGGCCGGCTTCCCAAGCGACCGGCTGCTGATCGCCGTCGCCTCGGGCGGCCGTCCCGGCGACCCGTTCGGCCGCGTCAGGGGCGGCGGCGGGGCGACGATGCTGCTCCGGCTGGCGACGACGGAGACGCCGGCGTTTCTCAATGAGCGCGATTGGGTGCTGACCCACGAGCTGATCCATCTGGGCGCGCCGTTCGCCCGCAGCCGCACGCCCTGGCTGCTGGAGGGCATGGCGACATATCTGGAGCCGGTGATCCGCGCGCTCGGCGGCGCCAGGACGCGCGCGCAGGTCTGGGACGAATGGCTGCGCATGATGCCGCGGGGGGCGCAGGACATCGGCCGGTTCGGCCTGGAGGGCGGCGGCCACCCTTATTGGACCGGGGCGCTGGTCTTTCTCCTCGCGCAGGTCGAGCTGGCCGCGGCCGGACGGCCCGACGCGCTCGCCCAATGTTTCCGGCGCATCCGGCGGGATCTCGGCGATTCGGCGACCCGTGCGACGATCGACGACATCGTCCGGGCATGCGACCGCGGCGCCGGGATTCCGGCGCTCCCCCGGCTGCGCGAACGGCATGCCAAACCGTCCGAAATCGATCTTCGGGAACTTTGGCGGCGTCTTGGCGTTAGGGCCGGCGAGGTTGGCGTCCGCTTCGACGAGGCGGGTCGGTCGATCAGGCGAGACCTGTTCGATCCGGCGCAGTTGCCGACCGTGTCGCCATAGGTAAGGCTTTTCACCGTCATGATTTCGGCTTACATAGGTGGCTTGATCGCACTTCGAAATGTCGGGCGATCGACGAGGCTGGACGGCGAGAACCGCTTCAGCGGCGCCAATTGACCGCAGGCGGCGTTTCGTAGATAGGTCACTGGGAACTCGAAAGGGGGAGCACTCCATGTTCACACGTTTAGCGAAACTGGCGCTTGTAGCGGGCCTGGGCTTTGGCCTGAGCGCGTGCGCCCAGCTCTATGACGAGGCCCAGAACGCCACGTCCAACGGCCCGGCGTTCAACGATGCCCTGTTCAAGCACTACCAGGCTCTGGCCAAGGCGGAAGCCGAGGAACAGGACTGGATCGACGCGGAGTTCTTCTCCGAGCGTGCGCTCGCCACCGCGGCCGGCAACGCGCCGGACCCGCAGGCGATCGAAGAGCGCGATCTGCCCGAGGTGCACTACGGCGAACTCGTCGGCGCCCGCAATCAGCTGATGGCGAAGTTGGACGAAGGCGCGCGGGAAACCCGCCCGGAAGCCGCTGCCATGGCGCAAGCCGGTTTCGATTGCTGGATGCAGGAGGCTGAGGAAAACATTCAGCCGAACGACATCCAGGCGTGTAAGGACATGTTCTGGGCCGGCATGAAGGGCCTTGAGGTCGACGAGCCCGCGCCGCCGGCTCCGGCCCCGACCCCGACCGGTCCCTGGATCGTCTATTTCGATTTCGACAAGTCGGACATCACCTATGACGGCCAGCTCGAGATCAACAAGGCGGTCAACGCCGCTTCGAAGATCGAAGGCTCGCAGGTCCTGCTGACCGCGCACACCGACACCGCCGGTTCCGAGCAGTACAACCTCGACCTCTCCGCCCGCCGCGCCAAGTCGGTTGTGGAGGCGATGGAGCTGATCGGCGTGTCCCGCGATCGCATCACGGCGAGCGCCGTCGGCGAAAGCGACCCGGCGGTCCAGACCGGCGACGGCGTGCGTGAGCAGGCCAACCGCCGCGTCGAGATCCGTCTCGCGCAGTAAGGCGTTCGCGTCCGCAAGCGGCTCCGCCGTAACGGACAACGCTTAGGATTGCCCCCGCCGGCCAGCGCCGGCGGGGGTTTTCTTTTGCCCGACGCCCGTCGATATAGGGATGGCATGTCGCCGTCTTCCGTCTTCCCGAGCCGCCAGAAGCCATGACCCATTCCGTCCGCCTGATCACCTTCGACGAAGACATCGAGGTCGCCGAGGATGAGACCATCCTTGAGATCGCGATGGAGGAGAACATCCCCTATCCCTACGGCTGCGCGTCCGGAAATTGCGGTGTGTGCAAGTCCAGGCTCGTCCTGGGCGAGGTGGAGATGCGCTTCCACTCGCCGATGGCGCTCACCGATGAGGAGAAGGCGCGCGGCCTGATTCTGGTCTGCCGCGCAGAGCCGCGGAGCGACTGCGCCGTCGCCTACCTGAACTACGACGACGCCGTCGCCCACCCGCTGAAGCGCGTCGCGGCGGAAGTCGTCGCTATCGAGCGGATGACGCACGACATCGCGGCCGTCCGCCTGAAGCTCGCCGAGCCGATGGCGTTCACGGCCGGCCAGTTCGCCAGCGTCGCCTTCCCGGGCTTCGCCGCCCGCGACTATTCCTTCGCGACGCCGCCCGGCGACGACGACATCGTCGAATTTCACGTCCGGCGCATGGGCGACGGCGGCGTCTCCGCCTTCATCTTCGACGAGCTCGCGCCCAGCGAGGCCGCCGCCGTGCACGGGCCGCTTGGCTTCGCCTTCCTGCGCGAGAAGGAGACCGGCCCGATTTTTGCCGTCGCCGGCGGCTCCGGCCTCGCCCCGATCCGCGCCATCCTGCAAGCGGCGGCGCAGACCGGCCCGGCCGGGCGGCCGATGCGGCTTTGGTTCGGCGCCCGAACGGAGGCGGACGTCTATCTGGAGGACGAACTCCGCGCGCTCGACGACCTCGACGTCGAAATCGTGCTCTCTGACGCGGACGACGCCGCTACCGAACGGCGGACGGGCTTCGTCACCGACGCCCTGAAGGCCGACCTCGAAGCCCTCGGCAAGGACGCGCTCGACGGGGCGCGGGCCTATCTCGCCGGCCCGCCGCCGATGGTCGAGGCGGCGGAAGCGATCTTCCGCGCCGCCGGCCTCGACGCCGGCCGAATTCACGCCGACGCCTTCTACACGGAAGCCGACAAGGCGGAACGCAGCGGAACCGCCTAAACGGGCTCGATCACGAGGCGCTCATAGGGCGGGTCCGACGCGATAAACCCGCCGGACAACAGCGCGGACTTCAGGCGGACGAAACCGTCCGCCGTCATCGCCGGCGTCTCCGGCCAGATGCCGAGCCCCTGATAGCGTGCGATCGCCGCCGCGACATGTCGGGGCGCGACATTCGGGAACCAGGGCGCTACCGCGGCCGCCGCCGCATCCGGCGCGATCGCCCGAAGCCGGTCGAGCGCGGCGCCCAACCCTGCTACGAGCGCCCGCGCGGCTGGCCGCCTGCCTTCGACGAACGTGCGCGGCGCATAGAAGCTGGTGAAGGCGAGCGGGCCGCGCCGCGCGCCTTCGGAAACGACAGCGAGGCCCATCTCGGCCGCGACGGCGCCCCAGGGCTCGAACGCCAGCACATAGTCGGCTTCGCCCGCCTTGAGCCGAGTCAGGGCCGCTTCGGGCTCGACTTCGTCCTCCCTCACGACCCTGGCCGGATCGAGCCCCTGCCGGCGGACGTCCTCCTGCAACAGCAGCCAGGGCGTCGGCGCGTGGGTGCCGACCAGAAGGCGCTTTCCGACAAGAGCGGCCGGAGAGAAGCCAGGCGCCGCCGCCGGGCCGATCACGAGGAACGGGTCGCGCGCCACCGCGAGGCCGAAACAGACGAGATCGGCCGTCGGGTCCTTGTCGTGCGCCGCCATCACGCGCATCGGCCCGCCCCAGGCGACGTCGACCCGGCCGGCGGCGGCGCCGGCGGCGGTTTCCGCGCCGGACGGCGAGAGCGTCGCCTCCAGCTCGACGCCCGCTTTCGCGAACAGACCTTCCGCCAAACCCAGATAGAAGGGCGTGTAGACGAGCCCCCTCAGGTTCTCGTACGCACGAACCCGCTCCATGGAAAACTCCTTCAGATCAACGGCCGGCCGCTGGCGCCGCCGCGGGACATAGCCATATAGTGGACTATACCGCCGCAATGGAGGAGGTACGCGATGCCTGCGAAGGTCGAAGTCTATTCCAGCATGTGGTGCCCGTTCTGCTTTCGGGCGAAGAAGCTGCTGAAGGACAAGGGCGTCGCCTTCACCGAGATCGATGTGGACGGCGACCCCAAGGTGCGCGAGGCGATGCGGGAGCGCGCCGACGGCCGGCGCACCGTGCCGCAGATTTTCATCAACGACGTCGGCGTCGGCGGTTCGGACGACCTGGCCGCGCTGGAGCGGAACGGCAAGCTCGACGCCATGCTGGCCGAGCCGGCGGCCGCACAATGACCAGCTTCGTCGCCGCCTGCGTTCAAAACACCGCCGACCGCGACCCCGCGCCGTCGATGGCCGTGCTGTCGGACCTCGTCCGCCGCGCGCGCGACCAGGGCGGCGATCTCATCATGACGCCGGAAGTCTGCGCCATGCTGGAACCGAAGCGCGCGCTCGGCCGCGAAAAGGCGCAGCTCGAGGAAAGCAACGACGCGCTGGAGCAGTTTCGCGAACTGGCAAGGGAGACGGGCGCCTGGATCCTGGTCGGCTCGCTCGCCATCAAGCTCGAAGGCGAGGAGCGGATGGCCAACCGTTCGCTGCTGCTCGACCCGACCGGGCGCACGACCGCCCGTTACGACAAGATTCACATGTTCGACGTCAACGTCGGCGAGGGCAATCGCTTCCAGGAGAGCAACGGCTATCGGCCGGGCGACCATGCGACCCTCGCGGAGACGCCCTGGGGCGCGCTCGGCATGACCGTCTGCTACGACATGCGCTTCCCCTATCTCTACCGCGATCTGGCGAAGGCCGGCGCCGACTTCCTCTCGATGCCGTCCGCCTTCACGGTGCCAACCGGCCGCGCGCACTGGCATGTCCTGCTGCGCGCCCGCGCCATCGAAAATGGCTGCTTCGTCTTCGCGCCTGCCCAGGTCGGCGAGCATGCCGAGGGGCGGAAATCCTACGGCCATTCGCTGATCGTCGATCCATGGGGCGAGGTGCTGGCCGACGGCGGCGAGGACGTCGGGGTCGTCACTGCGAAGATCGACGTCGACAAAGTCGCCGAGGCGCGCGGCCGGGTGCCGTCGCTCTATAACGACCGCGACTATCGGGCGCCCACGCCCGTCGCCAAGCGCGACGCCGCGGAATAGGCGCAATGCTCGTCACGACGACCGCGTCGCTCGAAGGCCGCCGCATCCTTGAATACAAGGGCCTCGTCACCGGCGAGGCGATCATGGGCGCCAATGTCGTCCGCGACCTGTTCGCCAGCGTGACCGACATCATTGGCGGCCGTTCGGGCGCCTATGAAAGCAAGCTGCGCCAGGGCCGCGACGCCGCGGTCGAGGAAATGTGCGCCGAAGCGACGCTGCGCGGCGCCAATGCCGTCATCGGCGTCGATCTGGACTACGAATCGGTCCGCGACGGCATGATGATGGTCGTCGCCTCCGGCACGGCCGTGGTGCTCGACCGGGCCTGAAGCCGTCCGCCAGCCGAACCCGGCGCGAAACCTATCCGAACCCTGCTGCGTTGGCTCCTTGAGACCCAAACGACGCCGACGGCGTACATGCGTCTTCCGGCGTCGCCCGACCGCAAGCAGGAGCGATGCTCATGCCGAAAGATGCGGCCGTGGAGGCCGCCAACACCGCCGTTCTCTATCGCATGGTGATGGACGACCACATCTGTCCCTATGGACTGAAGAGCAAATTTCTCCTGAAGCGAGAGGGCTACGAGGTCCGCGACCACTGGCTGACGACGCGTGAGGAAACGGATGCTTTCCTCGAAACGCACGACGTCGCGACGACCCCGCAGACCTGGATCGGCGGACGGCGCATCGGCGGGCACGACGAGTTGCGCGAATATTTCGACAAGCCGCTGAAGGACGAGGACGAAACGACCTACCGTCCGGTCATCGCCATCTTCGCCGTCGCGGCCCTGATGGCCCTCGCAATCAGTTATGCCGCCACAGGCGCGGTAGCCTCGCTGCGTACGATCGAGTGGTTTCTCGCCGTCGCGATGACCCTGCTCGCCGTGCAGAAGCTCCGGGACGTCGAATCCTTCTCGACGATGTTTCTCGGCTACGACCTTCTGGCGCAGCGCTGG
Source organism: Pseudomonadota bacterium (assembly GCA_036732525.1). Taxonomy (GTDB): domain Bacteria; phylum Pseudomonadota; class Alphaproteobacteria; order Bin95; family Bin95; genus VMCJ01. Next base: position 6,267 of record DAINCG010000133.1, read on the forward strand.
GTGCGCTATGCCTACATCTACCCCTTCGCCGAGGCGCTCGCCGGCCTTCTGATGATCGCCGGCGCGCTGATCTGGCTGGCCGCGCCGATCGCGTTGTTCATCGGCGCCGTCGGGGCCTTTTCGGTCTACAAGGCCGTCTACATCGACAAGCGAGAACTCAAATGCGCTTGCGTCGGCGGATCGAGCAATGTGCCGCTGGGCTTCATCTCGCTTTCGGAAAACCTGGCCATGATCCTGATGGGCCTTTGGATGCCGATCCGCATGTGGCTGCTTTAGGCTAGCTTCCGTTAACCATACCGCAAGCCGATCCGGCCTATTCCTGTCCTTCAATCGGAGCGAATTGCGAGCGGCGGCGGGCATGGACTTGCGGCACATGATCTTGGCGGGCGGACTGACGGCTGCGGGCGGCGCAGGCGTCGCCGCCTGGAAATTCAGCCCCGACGCGGCCGTGACCGCCGGCGGCGCCACGGCCCTCGCGGTCGCAGCGCTCGCGGGCGCCGCCTACGCCGTCGTCAGCGCACGGCAGGATGCGGCCGCGCTGCGCAAGGAAATCCAGAATCTGAAGCAGGCGCAGGCCGCCTTCGCCGACGATATTTCCGTCGCCAAGACCGGGATGGTCGCCGTCCACCAGGCGCTGACCGAAGGCGGCGGCGCCCAGAAGCAGCGCATTCAGGCGATGGCCGACGAAATGGCCGTGCTCCAGAAGCTGGTCGCCCGCCTGCAGGACGCGGCGGCCCGATCCGGGGCGAACGTCGGGGCGCCCCCCGTGCACGAACGGCAGACGGGCGGCGGGCTTTCGGAGACCGAACTGCTTGATCTCATCCGCAAGGCCGTCGCCGGCGGCGCGGTCGACCTCTTCCTGCAGCCCGTCGTGACGCTGCCGCAGCGCCGCCGGCGCTATTACGAGTGCTTCAGCCGCATTTCCGATGACCGCGGCGGCGTGCTCGCCGCCGACGCCTATGTCGCGACGGCGGAGGCGGCCGGCCTGATCGCGCCGATCGACAACCTCCTTCTCTTCCGCGCCGTCCAACTCGTCCGTCGGGCGCGCAGTCGGAACGCCCATGTTGGATTTTTCTGCAACGTCTCCAAGCACACGCTGAAGGACGCCGGCTTCCTCAACGACTTCATCGACTTCCTGGAAGAGAACGCGGACCTGGCGCCCAGCCTAATCCTGGAGATCCCGCAAAGCGACTGGCACGCCGACGACGCGGAGCTGGCCCGCTACATGCAAGGTCTCGCCGACCTTGGCGTGCGCTTCAGCCTCGACCGGATCGAGGACTTCGACATCGACGCCGCCATGCTGCGCCGCCGGAACTTCCGCTTCGTCAAGGCGAACGCGGCGGCCCTTCTGGGCGACTCCGGCCCGAACGCCCATCAGCTCAAGCGCCAGATGGCGCTCGAAAACATCCAGCTGATCGTCGAGAAGGTCGAGACCGAGCGCGAGCTGGTCGAGCTTCTGGAGCACGACATCGAATTCGGCCAAGGCTACCTGTTCGGCGCGCCGCGCGCCCCGCAAGAGTCCGCCGCCGCGGCCTGACCACATCCGCCACGCGCCCCATGGCGCGCCGGCGCGGCCCTGGACTATGCTTGCCTGAAACCGCCTTCAGGGAAGCCCGATGGACAACGCAGAGCCGACCGTATTCCGCGAGCAGACGGGCGCCGTCGCCGTGCTCACGGTCTCGAATCCCAAGCGCCGCAACGCCTTCGCGCCGGAAGTCCGCAAAGCCCTGGTCGGGCACATGGACGACATCCAGGCGGACGACAGTGTGCGCGCCGTCGTCATCACGGGCGCCGGCGGCACGTTCTCCGCGGGCGGCGACCTCTCCACCATGCAGGACATGACCGCCTTCCAGGGGCGCGAGCGCATCCGCGCCGGCCGGCGCATGGTCGAGGCGCTCTGGTCGTCGGAGAAGCCGGTCGTCGCCGCCGTCGAGGGCTTCGCCTTCGGCGCCGGCCTCAGTCTCGCATTGCTCGCCGACTGGATCGTCGCCGCGGAGGACGCGAAGTTCTGCGCCTCCTTCGGCAAGGTCGGCCTGATGGGCGACATGGGCCTCTTCTGGACGCTGCCGCAGCGGGTGAAAGCCGGCAAGGCGCGCCGCATGCTGATGCTCGCGGACGTGGTCGCGGCCGACGAAGCGCTTGAGATCGGGCTCGTGGAAGAAGTCGCGCCCAAGGGCGAGGCTTTCGCCGCCGCCATGCGGAAGGCGGAGACGATGGCGGCCGCGGCGCCGCTGCCGAACCGGCTGACGCGGGAGGCGCTCGGCCAGTTCCCGGCGACGCTCGACGACATGCTGAGCTACGAGGCGCACGGCCAGGGCCTGTTGTTCACCAGCACGGATACGCAGGAAGGCTTGTCGGCCTTCTTTGAAAAGCGCCGTCCGGTCTTCCGGGGAGCCTGAGCCGATGAGCGAGACGGAAGCCACGGTCCGCGTCGACCATGATGGCGCGGTCGCCATCCTGACCATCGAAAATGTCAAGCAGCGCAACGCCTTGACCATGCAGGTGAAAGCGGCGCTTGTCCCAGCACTGGAAGCGGCGGAGGATGATCCGGAAGTCCGCGCCATCGTCATCACCGGGGCGGGCGGCACGTTCTCCGCGGGCGGCGACGTCAGCCTGTTCGGCGACATGACGCCGGCCAAGGGCCGGCAGGTCGTCTTCGACCAACGCCGGTTCCTGCATCTGCTGATCCGCGGCGAGACGCCGGTCATCGCGGCGGTCGAGGGCTTCGCCTTCGGCGCCGGCTTTGGCGTCGCCATGGCGGCCGACCACATCGTCGCGGCCACGGACGCCAAGTTTTGCGCCGCCTTCAACAAGATCGGCCTGATGCCGGACGGCGGCCTGCTCTGGACCCTGCCGCAGCGGGTTGGCATGGGCCGGGCGCGCGAGATGCTGATGTGCGCGAGCGTCGTCGAAGGAGCGGAAGCCAAGCGTCTCGGCATGGTCGACACGCTGACCGAGCCCGGCCAGGCGTTCGACGCGGCCCTGGCGAAAGCCCGGCGCTTCGCGGAGGCCGCGCCGCTCGCCATGGGCGCGATCAAGGGCGCGTTCGCCCGCTTCCCACTCGATCTCGAAGCCTGCTTCGCGCTCGAACTCGACGCCCAGCCGGCGCTGATGGCAAGCCAGGACGCGGCCGACGCGCGCCGCGCCTTCTTCGCCAAGCAGAAGCCCGTCTTCAAGGGAGCCTAAGCCGATGAGCACGCAAGCGCCCGGCTGCACGCTGGAAATCGCGGATGGCGTCGCCGTCATCACCATGTCGGACCCGAAAAAACGAAATGCGCTCTCGAAAGAGGTCGTCGCGGGTCTGAAATCGGCCGTCGCGGCCGTGATGGACGATGCGTCCGTCCGCGCCATCGTCCTGACCGGCGCCGGCGGCGTCTTCTCTGCCGGCGGCGACATTTCCGGCTTCGACAATGCCGACCGACCGCTCCGCAAGCGCATGCCGGAGCTGCACCGGCTCTCCGGCCGCATCGCCCATTCGGAAAAGCCGGTGATCGCGGCGGTCGAGGGCGGCGCCTTCGGCGGCGGCCTCAGCCTCGCCTTGCTCGCCGACCAGATCGTCGCGGCCGACGATGCGCGCTTCTGCGCCTCCTTCGCCAAGATCGGCCTGATGCCGGACCTGGGCCTGCTCGCGACCCTGCCGGCCCGCGTCGGCATCGGCCGCGCCAAGGAGATCATGATGCTGGCGGACGACGTGCCGGCCGCCGACGCGCTCGCCGACGGCATGATCGACGAGGTCGTCCCAGCCGGCCAAGCGCTCGCCCGCGCCAAGGAGATCGCGGCCGAGTTCGCGGCCATGGCGCCGCTCGCCTTGGCATACACCAAGGCGACGATGATGCGCTGGCCGATGACCATTCAGCAGGAGCTTGCCTGGGAAGCCCAGGGCCAGGGCCTGCTGATGGCGTCGGAGGATCTGCAGGAAGGCCGTGCGGCGTTTTTCGAAAAGCGGAAACCCGCCTTCCAGGGCCGTTGAATCGCGGAAATCCGCCGTTCCCCGCTTGTCTCGCCAGTGGGCCGGCGGCTAGAGTGCCGGCCCTTTCCGATATTCAATTCCAGCATCAAGGATCTGCCCGCATGGCGTCCAACAAGAAGCTTCTCGTGCTGCCCGGCGACGGCATCGGGCCGGAAGTGGTGAACGAAGTCCGCCGCGTCGTCGACTGGATGGACAAGCGCCGCCACGTCTCGTTCGACATCTCGGAAGGCCTGGTCGGCGGCGCCTCGATCGACGCGCACGGCACGCCTCTGACCGACGAGACCATGGCGGACGCTTTGGCGGTCGACGCCGTGCTGTTCGGCTCCGTCGGCGGCCCGAAGTGGGAGAAGCTGGACTTCAAGATCCAGCCGGAACGCGGCCTGCTGCGCCTTCGGAAGGAAATGGACCTCTTCGCCAATCTCCGCCCGGCGATGGTGTTCGACGCGCTGGCCGCCGCTTCTTCGCTGAAGCCGGAACTGGTCGCGGGCCTCGACATCATGATCCTGCGTGAGCTGACCGGCGGGATCTATTTCGGCGAGCCGCGCGGCATCGAGACCGTCGACAACGAGCGCCGCGGCTTCAATACCTACGTCTACAGCGAGCACGAGATCGACCGTATCGCCCGGGTCGCCTTCGATCTGGCGCGCAAGCGCAGCGGGCGCCTGTGCTCGGTCGACAAGGCCAACGTGCTCGAGGTCACCCAGCTCTGGCGGGAGGTGGTCACCCGGGTCGGCGGCGACTATCCGGACGTCGACCTGTCCCACATGTACGTCGACAATGCCGGCATGCAGCTCGTGCGTGAGCCCAAGCAGTTCGACGTGATGGTCACGGGCAACATGTTCGGCGACATCCTGTCCGATGTCGCCGCCATGCTCACCGGTTCCCTGGGCATGCTGCCGTCCGCGTCCCTGGCCGCTGACGGCAAGGGGCTTTACGAGCCCGTCCACGGCTCGGCGCCCGACATTGCCGGCCAGGACAAAGCCAACCCGTTGGCGACCATTTTTTCCGTCGCCATGATGTTCCGATACAGCCTGGATGCGCCCGCGGCGGCCGACGCCATCGAAGCCGCCGTCAACGCGGTGCTCGACGCCGGCTACCGGACCGGCGACATCGCCCGTGCGTCCGCCGGGGTCGAGGTACGGCTCGTGGGCACGCGCGAGATGGGTGATCAGGTCCACAAAGCTCTGGAGGAGT
>DAINCG010000134.1:0-448 GCA_036732525.1 Pseudomonadota bacterium
TACATGATGTCGAACTCGACCTGCTTGAAGGGCGGCGCGACCTTGTTCTTCACCACCTTGACCCGTGTCTGGTTGCCGACGACTTCGTCGCGGTCCTTGATCTGGCCGATCCGCCGGATGTCGAGGCGAACCGAGGCATAGAACTTGAGCGCGTTGCCGCCGGTGGTCGTTTCCGGGCTGCCGAACATCACGCCGATCTTCATGCGGATCTGGTTGATGAAAATCACCAGCGTGCGGCTCTTCGAAATCGAAGCGGTCAGCTTGCGGAGCGCCTGGCTCATCAGCCGGGCCTGGAGGCCCGGGAGCGAATCGCCCATCTCGCCCTCGATCTCCGCCCGGGGCGTGAGCGCGGCGACGCTGTCGACGACGAGGACGTCCACCGCCTGAGAGCGCACCAGGGTATCGGCGATCTCAAGCGCCTGCTCGCCGGTGTCGGGCTGCGAGAGCA